>MNYA01000471.1 GCA_001872985.1 bacterium CG2_30_54_10
TCGCCTCCCAATGGCAAATGAGTGGTGAACGCGGTCATGCGTGGTGCCAACATGCCCAAGCTGCCGAAAAAGTACCTTTTCGGCTAGGGTCTAGCTGATTCTCAACATGAAGCGAGATTCCTCACATTCGTTCGGAATGACAAACGATGCTGTCATTTCGACCGAAGGGAGAAATCTCGTGCTCAAAGGGCATCCCTGCTACAACCAATCGTTGTTGATGGCAGCCGATTCAGGGGATCAACGTGTTTCCGCATGACCTTTTTTTGTAACTTCTCAATAATTCCGGGCAGAAAAAGCAGTTTTTCAGAAGTTGGCTATTTCCGTCATCCCCGCGAAGGCGGGAATCCAGCCTAACCCAAAGCCTGGATGCCCGCCTCCGCGGGCATGACGAAAAGTTTCCCGGGGTTATTGAGAAGTTACCTTTTTTTGGGAATGCGCCCTCCTGGCCTGGCTCCCTGCTTCGCTATCTCCCTTCTACGTAAGCTCTATGCGAATTCTCATTGAACCGTTTTCGGAGGTTTCGTTGACCGAAACAATGTTGCCAAGCCCTTTTGCTTTTTCCGGGAGAGCTTGCCTATAGACATCCTTTAACGCTTCAGCGACGGCTTGGCGAGCCCTCACTGCCTCGCGGACAATCAGATCCTTTTCCGAGTTCTCCAGCCCTTGAAGAATTGACTGAATGGTCACCTTTGTGGTTTCAGACATTTTGATGGCAGCAGGATCGGTATTTTGCCCGATATTCTGGTCGCTGAGCTCGACGGAGTTAAGGCTGATTCCCTGGGCCAGCCAGCCTGATGCGTCGATTTCGATCGTCCGCCCCACCGGATCGATTGTCCAGATGCCCAGTTCAGCGGAGCGTTTCACCCATTTCCCGTTGGCCTCCTTCCAGCCTGAGTTACGGAGGACTTCGCTGAGAAGCTCTGCCATTCTTTCAGGCGGAAGGATGTTCAAAACATCGAACCCCATTTCAAGACGACCGCGCCGGGCCATCTGGCCAGGGGTCAAAAGAAGTTCGAGGGGAAGTCGGACGAGATAACTTTTGCTCATGATAGCCTCCGAATGTATCAGATCAATAATTCGCGGGAAACATGAAGGGGAACCGAAGGGCGCAAAGCTCCCAACCGCGGGACGTGAGACACGCGGATTCACTTCGCGCATCGGTGGTGGGGAATCCTGACTGATAGGTTCATGTCATTGCGAGCGAAGCGAAGCAATCCCGCTGAACCAGATTGCTTCGTCGGCGCTGCCTCCTCGCAATGACAAACTCCATCAGTCATCGATTCGCCATTACCCGCGCATCGAGAAGGGGCGCGTGCCCACTATTTTTGAGAAGATGCCTCCGAATCATTGGAATCGATCTTCGAGGATGGTTATTTCGTGATCTCTTTTGTGATTGACTCCGCCCGCCTGGCAGACGGCTGCGACGGCCCTGGCTTCCCTCTGGAACGCCTCAATGTGCCGGAAAAGACCGAACTTTTCAAACGACCCTTCAAGGAAGCGGCCGTCATCGAGGCCAAGGGTTCCATCGCCGGTCCAGCAGGCGGTTGCCTTCCGTACAAGATCGATTGAGAATGCGTTGGGGCCGGAAAGCCGAAGGATGTCAGCCGCATGTTCGAAGAAGAAGCGCACCCGGCGCTGTTCGGGTTTCACCAGCGCAAGTTCCTGGTTAGCCTCGGCTTGCGAATAACGATGAATCGCGAATGCGAGAGCCTCGAAGAAAGCGGATGTATGCTCGATCAAAACCTCGCGGAGGGGAAGAGGAACCTTCTCGGGGCGTTCGAGATAGATTTTCCAGGGAAGTTCGGCTGGATTGTAGAAGGTCCACCTGTTCAAAAACATAGTAACCACGAGCCAGGAAGCATCGGCGCCGTGGAGCCACGGAAAATCGAAACGCTCGGTAAGGCGCTGGTCTACAATCGACAGAAAGAGAGCGTCTGCGGGCGTGACCTTTTGCCAGACCGGCGGCTTGCCTTGTTGGCGGCCGACAAGGTCTTCCCACAATCTGAACACGGCCTGGTCGGAAAATTCCATCCGCGCTTGCCGCCAGAAACCTTCATCGAGCGTGCAAAAGCGGACGACCTGATCGTTCTCCAAAAAAAGGATAGGACGGAACGCGATTGTGTTCGCCACTTCCCGGCCCACCGCGGCGGCTACGGTCTTCTGCCAGAGCTTGAGAAACTCATCGCTCAGATCGATCCCGATGGGCAGTTTTCTGAAATGTTCCCGGTAGGGGAGCGGGCGCTCCATGCGGCCTGTTAGACAATTCGAGATGTACTCCCAGAGGATTTCCTCCGGGATGACGGAAACCCTCATTGTTTCTGGTCTTCCCTTTTCGTCGCGGCGTCGGCCTGGGAAATTGCCGGAGCATCGCCTGGGTCCAGAAATTCCGGGTGGTGATCGGTGCAAACAAGAGGGATCTTTCCGTCGCGCAGCCTCCCTCCGACATCGGCTCCGAAGACCGACCCGGCGAGCGCGATCACCTCATCACGAACCTGCCCCCCGCGAATTGCCTCATTGAGTTCCAATGTGGTGAGCTCCGGATCTTCATATCCGACCACTATGCGGCTTTCCCCGGTTCTCTCATCGAAAACGAAATCAAGAACGATCTTTCTCATTTTTTTCCATCTTTCTCATATTCTTTTCTCCAGGGCTGAAAAACAAATCATCCGCGAACGGTGAACCGTTGATTGTTATCCAATCGTTATCCAAATGAATTTCAATTTCCCGGCGTGAACGGGGCCAGTTTTCCTCCATGGGCCGATATCGGTCTGAAACGAAGTGGATGGTCTGGTTCGCTGAACCGATCCATCGACGGTTGTCCGGTGTCAGGGTTTTTACGAAAGGTCCACATTTGATTATATCGCACCATCGGACAAGATGAGCGAATCTTTCCTGAACGGTCGGCCAGGTGTGTCCGGTAAAAAGGAATACTCCAAGAGAGGAAATCGCACGAAAACAGCGCAAGAAAACCTCGAGCTCTTCGGCCTGATCCAGAGGTTCTCCGCCGAGGAGGGTCACGCCTTCCACCTCCACCCGCGTCGGTTCAAGATGGCTGACAGCCGCGAAGCCCAGAGATTTCTCGCCGTGAAGGGTTACGCCTTCCACCTCCACCCGCGTCGGTTCAAGATGGCTGGCAGCCGCGAAGCCCAGAGATTTCTCGCCGTGAAGGGTTACGCCTTCCACCTCCACCCGCGTCGGTTCAAGATGGCTGGCAGCCGCGAAGCCCAGAGATTTCTCGCCGTGAAGGGTTACGC
>MNYA01000470.1:0-1942 GCA_001872985.1 bacterium CG2_30_54_10
TCGCGTGGGTGTAATGCTCAGTCATCGCGGCGTTTGAATGGCCCAGCCGGTGTTGCGTGTCTTTGGCCGTGGCCCCGGTCTGCTCTTGCAGGAGCGTTGCGAATGTGTGTCTGGTATCGTGCAGGCGCAGCGTGGGGAATCCGTGCTCCGTGAAGAATGCGGAGATGTGGTGGGTGATCGTGTCTGGGTGGTATTTGGGGAGGATGTATCCTTGCGCTTGCCTGCGCTTGGCAAGCTCTGCAATGAGCTTGAGCCCGACACCTACCACACGGGGTTTTTTGTTCTTGGTGATCGTCCCGGGGATTTCTATCGTCCGGCGATCCCACTGCACCATCTCCCAGGTCAATTTCGTCGCCTCCGTTCTCCTGAGCCCACATCCGAAATAGAGGAGGAGGAACAGGTGGAGGTTCCCCCCGAGATAGCATTTCGCCCCGGTGGCGTCCTGCTCCCCCCGCCGGAGGTCATTCTGCGAGGCTGCGTCGAGGAGTTTCCCTACATCGGCGGAGGATATTGCTGTCGGCTGGAACGCCTCGGAAGGGTCTCCCCTCAGGGGCTTTACCCTCGCCATCGGATTGTCGGGGATGGTCTCGTTGTCGAGCTGGAGGTCGAGCATCCTCCGGGCATCCTGAATGTATTTGTTGATTGTTGCTCTTGCCAGGCCAGCGGCTGTCAGCTTTTGGCGCATAGCGAGCCCGTCCCGGTGGCGGAGAGTGACGATCAGCGTTCTCGCCCCCAGGATTTCAACTATCCTCCGCACCCGTCCTTTCCTTGTGTAGAGTTCCCTGTCGGATAGGTCGGTCGAGGCCATGAGGTAGTCCTCAGCGGCGGAGGCCAGAGTCTTGTCCGCAACCACCCCCGCACCCAATCGTTTCGAGTCTTCTGGGGAGAGGAGCCCCTCCGCTCTCCAGATAGCGATGTCGTTCTCCGTCTGACGGCGTTGGGCGGTGGTCGCTTCGAGTATCTCCGCGACCTGTTTTTTGTGCCTCCCGACGGCCTTGCTATCATATAGCCTGTCTCTGGTCGCCGATCCCCCGTCGGGGAAAAAAATCTTAAACCTCAAACGGGGCTTCTTTTCCCCCCGCTTGGTTTGTTGGCTTAGAGTTGCCATTTCTCCGCATACGCTTTTATTTCTCGGACGAACTCGATTTCGGTGTCGTCGAGGTATTCTTCTGGGGGTGCGTTATACATAGCGACGAGCTTTAGCTTGAAATCAATGCGCATCCCCGTGCCGCTCAACGCCCATCGGTTGAGTGTCGGTTGTCCGATCCCCATAAGCCTCGCAGCAGCTGATTGGTTGAAGCTCCCGTCTGCTCGTTGGAGCTTTTTGTCGTTGACGAGGAGCTCTATCGCGTGCCGTTTCCCTGCCCTGGTTCTCCCTGTCGTGCCCATTTTGACTTCCACCACTCTCTCCTCCCCCTGTTTCAAACGTCGCTAACTTTCCCAAACTCCCCTGGCTGTCCTTTGATTACGTTATACTGCGTCCAATTACCAATGGGAAATAGTTTTTTTTGCTGGAATCTTTTTTCCCTTGCGATAATTGCTCACTGGGGGTAATAGTATCTCACAAGTTATCAATTAGTTCTTACTTATCAGTCAATTACGTTTTGGAGGGCAGGAAAAATGACAAAGCCATTATGCACGAAAGCTGTTGCCGAGTTTCTCGGGGTGAGCCCCGTTACCGTGCGAACGTGGGTTGCGGAGGGGTCTATCCCCCACTATCGCATCGGGAAACTCCTACGCTACGACGAGAAGGATATTGCGGCGTGGCTAAACACCAAACGGTTCATCCCGGCGCGTATGACGGCGGCGGTGAAGTTCTAGGGGGGGCGGGGATATGGATATGCGATACTTAGAACCACCTGACTATCTTTTCAAAGATGATCCACGGTGCCCGGCGTTTACCGGGAGGGGGGGGGTCGACGCTGGCCCCTCGGACGACGAC
>MNYA01000470.1:1949-2160 GCA_001872985.1 bacterium CG2_30_54_10
GGCTCGGCGTCGATGCAGAGTGGGTGAATTAATTCTTTCATGGGGCCGAGGGTGTTCCTCCTCCCCAAACAACACTAAACCTTGGAGGGTCTAAAAATGAACATGAACACCACTGCTAGTCGTCACGATGCCGTCCCCTTTGGGGAGTTCCTCTCTGCTGTAGAGGGGAAGGCCTCCGTCCTGCAACCGTTGGCCTGAAAATCTCCTTTTT
>MNYA01000470.1:2176-3738 GCA_001872985.1 bacterium CG2_30_54_10
TGGTGAAAATATGCTTGCGATTCTTAAAACACAGGGCTACGGTGGATTCGTCGCTGCAAAATCAGCGACCGGGACTGGAAACCCGGAAGTGCAGGCGGACGTTAATAACCGCCACAATTCATTTGTCTGGCGGTTTTTTGCGTTCATGCGCGAGCTTGCTCCTTATTTTAGGGCGGGCCGTGTGGGAGGCGAAAGCCTGCCGGGTCCTGTACTCCGGTTTCCAGCCCGCACGGTTCCGCCCTTTTTTGCGTCTGGAAACGCAGGGCGGGGAATTTCTTCAATTCTTCGTACAGGAGCACCACAATGAACAACGTCACACCCCTCGTAGTACCTCCCCCAGAAGTAAAACTCATAATCTCAAACGGGCAAGTCGTCGCCTCATCTCTTGATGTTGCCAAGGCCTTTGGCAAGCAACACAAGAATGTGCTGCAATCAATCGAAGGGCTTGGTGCCCCTGCCGATTTCAACGGGCTGAATTTTAAGCCCGTTGAATATAAGGACGCCAAGGGTGAAGTTCGGCCAGCCGTGGACATGACAAGGAAAGGTTTCACTCTCCTGGCGATGGGCTTCACCGGCTCCAAGGCCATGCAATTCAAAATTGCCTACATTGACGAGTTCGACCGCATGGAGGCCGAACTCGTCAAACCTGCCCTTGCCCCAGCTATCGACCCGATGACCGCCTTAAACGATCCGGCGGCGATGCGCGGCCTGCTCCTAATCTACTCCGAAAAAGTCCTCACCCTGCAAGCCACCGTTACCGGACAAGCCCCCAAAGTGGCGGCGCTGGATCGAATCGCCACCAGCGACGGGTCGCTGTGCCTCACCGATGCCTCCAAGTCGCTGCAGACCCGCCGGGTCGATCTAATCAGCTACCTGTCCACCGCCCCGGTCCTCTGGATTTACAAAAGGGCGGGCTGCGCAAGCTGGATCGGCTACCAGGACAAAATCCAACTGGGCCTGGTCGAGCACAAGGTCACGACGATTAGCCATAGCGACGGGCGGGAAGTGTTACATCAGCAGGTCAGGATCACGGCGAAGGGGATGGGTAAACTTTCCGAGGTGTTTGCTGCTGTAAAGCGTCTGGAAAACAACGTGGAGTGGCCGCTTTGCTTGGCCGATACCGCCCGCAAGTTGAATATGCCGGTCGATACGTTGATGGAGTGGATGCGAGTATGGCACTGGATAGGGCCTAAAGGTGACAGCGCCTGCCCAATCCGTCTCAAGCAGGGAGTCCTGGTTGAGGATGTGGTTCCCGGGGGCGATACTGTCAGGGTGACAAAAGATGGGTTCGATCTACTGTCTAGCGTGTTCATGAAGGTGGCGGTATGAGCACACAAGACCGAGTATCGAAACTGGAAAACTCGCTGGCGAACATCAAGGGGTGGCGACGGTCTGCTCTCTGTTCCTCTGCGGGTCTGAATATCCGAGCAAGTCAGAAATCGAGGCGATACACCAGGCCATTGAGGCGGTGATTGAGATTGTGGACTCGGTGCTAGACTAGGCAAAAAAAACGGGCGGATCCTATCTCTAGGTGGCCGCCCATAATAATCACGAACCTTGGA
>MNYA01000431.1 GCA_001872985.1 bacterium CG2_30_54_10
ATGGAGTACAGTTCCCTGAAGTTCGCGATGTTCTTCATGGGAGAATACGTCGCGATGCTCGGAATCTCCTCGTTTGCCACCACCCTTTTCCTCGGCGGTTTCAACGGCCCGTTCGGCCCTTCCATTCTCTGGTTTGCACTCAAAGTTTTTTTCCTGATTGCTTTTTTTATTCATATCCGCGCCACACTGCCGAGGTTCCGATACGATCAGTTGATGAAATTCGGCTGGAACTATCTGATTCCGCTTTCCATCTTGAACCTCGTGGCCACTGCTCTAGTCATGACCTTGCTCCGCTAAAGGTGAGATGAAATAAAATGATTCGCGAAATTTTTGATGGCTTGGCCATTACACTCAAATACTTTTTCAAACCCAAGGCAACCGAAGATTGGCCGGCGAAACCCCACAAGGTCGCCGAGCGTTTTCGCGGACGCCATTTTCTGGCGCGATATTCCGGAGGCCAGGAAAGATGCGTAGCCTGCTACCTTTGCCAGAAAGTCTGTCCCGCCAAGGCCATCACAATTGAGTCTGAGGAGCGCCCCGACGGAACCAGATATCCGATAAAATACGAAATAAACATGATCCGCTGCATCTTCTGCGGATACTGCGAGGATGCCTGCCCCGAAGATGCAATCATTCTCGGAAAAACCCTTGAGTTCCCGACCCGCTCCCGCGAGCAGATGATCTACACAAAAGAAATGCTTCTCGCGCTTGCCCCCAAAGGGTTCGACGGAAAACAACCCCCCGAAGAAGACTCCCACCGCCCTCACGCATATCAAAAGAGCCAGGAACCAAAACGGTGAACATCCTCTTTTTCTACCCGATTTCCGCGCTCGTGATCTTTCTTTCCTGCGGGGTCGTCTACGCGGCGAATCCCGTCCATTGCGCGATACTCCTCGTAGCAGTCATGATAGGAATTGCCGGACTTTTCCTCTGCCTTGGATGCGAACTTCTCGCGATGCTTCAGATACTGGTTTATGCCGGGGCGATCATGGTTCTGTTCCTGTTCATTGTCATGACGGTCGATACCCGAAAGGAAGAAAAGTTCGCTAACGGGGTCAAACTCGCCCAGACATGGGGAGTCTTTTTGTCGGTCGCCTTGGGCCTTCTGTTCCTGTTCATCTCGCTTCAGTTTTCCCGGCATCTTCCCGACTCCGTAAAATGGCTCGGAGACGCAAAAAGCATGGGAGCCGCCTTTCTGAACAACTATGCGCTTCCTTTCGAGGCGATCACCATGGTTCTGCTTGCCGCGATGGTCGGGGTCGTGGTCATGTCAAGAGAGCCGATGTCTCAGGGGCCAATGTCTCAGGGGCCAACGTCTCAGGGGCCAACGTCTCAGGGGCCAACGTCTCAGGGGCCAACGTCTCAGGGGCCCAAAACCGCTTCAGGAGGAAACCAGGCATGATTCCTGTTTCCCACGTGTTCATCATCGCGGGGTTCATTTTCACCATTGGGATGGTGGGAATCTTCATCCGGCGCAACCTTCTGGTGGTTTTCATGGGAATAGAGCTGATGTTCAACGCGGCGAATCTTGCATTCGTCGGGGCGGGAAGAATGCATCCCGAGCTTTCGGTGATCTCCGACGGCTTCGCCTCGGTTCCGTTCGTCATGGCAGTGGCCGCGGCGGAAGCAGCCGTTGGTCTGGCCCTCGTTGTCGCCATGTATCGGGCGACGGGCGGGACCGATACGGATCTTCTTCGCAGTATGAAGGGGTGATCGGGCCATGACCGCAGTTTTTTTCATGATCTTCCTACCTTTCGTCGGAGCGCTGTACAACGGATTTTTCGGAATGTATTTCCGGAAACTATCCGGCTCCATTGCAGCAACGGTAATGTTTGGAAGTTTTATTTCCGCGTTGGCCGCGTTTTACATCAATAGCATCGCTCCCATTCCTTCCTTTACGCTTTGGAGCTGGTTCCCGATCAATGATTCCTATACCGCCGACATACGACTTCTGGTTGACCATTTGAGCCTTGCGATGGCCGTCATGGTAACCGGAGTCGGGTTTCTGATTCATGTTTTCTCAATCGGTTACATGGACCACGAAGCCTCGCCGGAAAGGTTTTTCAGCTATCTGAATTTCTTCGTGTTCTGCATGCTCATGCTTGTATTCTCGGCAAACCTTTTAATGATGTTCGTTTTCTGGGAAGGCGTCGGCCTCATGAGCTATCTTCTGATCGGGTTCTGGTATTACAAACCCGAGGCGGCGGCGGCAGGGAAGAAAGCTTTTATCATGAACCGGATCGGAGACACTGGTTTCGTTCTGGCCATCCTCTGGCTGTTCTATCATACGCAGACGTTTGATATCACCGTTATTTCGCAAAGCGTTCAAAGCCTTGACCCCTTCGTGATTCAAGGTGTGACTCTGCTTCTCTTCCTCGCCGTAACAGGCAAATCAGCCCAGATTCCGCTGTTCACATGGCTCCCCGATGCAATGGAAGGCCCCACACCGGTTTCCGCCCTTATCCATGCGGCAACAATGGTTACGGCCGGAATCTACATGGTCACCCGCAATCACGCCCTTTTCAATCACCCGGCTGCCGCCTTCGCCCTTCAGGTGATGCTTGTTGTGGGAGCTCTTACAGCGCTGGTTGCCGCGGCGATAGCCCTCGGACAGAACGACATTAAAAAGGTTCTGGCGTATTCAACGGTCAGCCAGCTCGGGTTCATGGTCATGGCCTTGGGTGTTGGATGCTACGTCCAGGCTATTTTCCACCTGCTAACCCACGCATGCTTCAAGTCCCTCTTGTTCCTGACGGCGGGGGCGGTGATCCATGGAATGCATCAAGAACAGGACATGACGAAGATGGGCGGTCTTGCAAAAAAAATGCCGCTCACAGCCGCCTGCCTCATTGCGGGCGCCCTGGCACTCGTCGGCTTCCCGCTTACCTCGGGTTATTTCAGCAAGGATGCGATCCTGAGCGCTGTCCTGATCAAGGGTCATACTTTCGCCTGGGCAACCGGCCTTCTTGCAGCGGTTTTCACCGGCTTCTACGCCACCCGCGTGGTCTGGCTGACCTTCTTCGGCGAGTGGCGCTCACCTCATCCACCCGAGCATGTTCACGAAACTCCCTGGGTCATGTTGGTTCCGTTGATGATCCTTGCGGTTTTCGCCCTTGGAGCCGGTTTCATTGGCCGCCCTGAAGGTTCCGGAATTTTGTACAAGTTTCTCGAAGAGGCCGTTACCCAGAACGCTCTTGCTGAGCAACTTTCGAATGCCCAATGGTTGATGACAATCATCCCCGGTCTGATAGGTATCGGTCTTGGGTTATTTTTCTATTCCCGCGGCCAAAGCCCACAACCGATGGTATCGTCGATTCTCGGGCCTATCGCCGACTGGTTCGTAAAAAAGCTCTACATCGACGAGATTTACGCGTTCTTCTTTGTAGTTCCCACGAAAAAGATCGCGGATGGTTGTTCCTACCTGGGAGACCAGCTTCTTCTCGATGGCTTTCTCAACAGTTGGTATCCTATGACCAGTTTATGGGGAAGGGCGCTCAGAAGGCTTCATTCCGGGTACATCCAGGCGAGCCTTGCTTCATTCCTTGCCGGGGCGGTCGCGCTGCTGGCATATATCCTGGTTCGAGGTTAATTCATGGACTCCAGCTTGTCCGCCATTCCCTGGCTTTCCGCCTTGATTTTCCTGCCGCTGGTTGGCGTCCTGGCGGTTCTTCTTTCGGATCACCGCAATCCGCGTGCATCGCAGGCGATAGGAATTGTTTTCTCCTCGGCGACGTTATTGCTCTGCATCGCGCTGTTCAAAATTTTCCCGAATACCGGCGAGATGGCCCTCAAGGAAGCCCACTCCTGGATACCGTCCATCGGCGCAAAATATCTCCTCGGCATTGACGGGATCAGTCTTATTCTGGTCGCGCTCACCGCGCTTCTGACCGTGATTTCCCTGCTCGGGAGCTGGGACGAATTTGGCGAACGCTCAGGTATCTTCGTGATGCTGATGCTTTCGTTGGAGTCAGGGGTGATCGGGGTGTTTCTTGCCCTCGATCTTCTTCTTTTCTACATTTTTTGGGAAGCGATGCTCATCCCGATGTATTTTCTGATCGGCCTTTTCGGCGGCCCCAAGCGCTTCTATGCCACGACGAAATTCGTTCTGTTCACCTTGTTTGGATCTTTGTTGATGCTGCTGGCCATCGCCGCTCTGGCAAACTTTCATCAACAGCAGTTTGGGACGCTTTCCTTCGCGCTCGCGGATCTGATGAAAGTCGATCTCTCCCCCGAGATCGCTAATATCTGCTGCTTTGCCTTCTTGCTGGCTTTTGCGATCAAGGTTCCAATGTGGCCGCTTCATACATGGCTTCCGGATGCACATACCGAAGCCCCGACCGCCGGAAGCGTGATGCTGGCTGGAGTCCTACTGAAAATGGGAACCTACGGAATGCTTCGGTTCATGTTTCCGCTTTTCCCCATCGTCATCTCGACTTATCTTCCCTGGCTGATGGGCTTTTCCGTCGTTGCGATTGTCTACGGAGCGCTGACTGCCTTGGCCCAGGAGGATATCAAAAGGCTAATCGCCTGCTCTTCCGTGAGTCACATGGGCTTCATCACCCTCGGCCTGTTTTCATTTACCGCCGAGGGAAGCCTGGGCGGAACCATCCAGATGCTCAACCATGGAATCAGCACTGGAGCGCTTTTTCTAATGGCCGGAATGATATATCACCGTACGAATACCAGAATCATCAAAGATTTGGGCGGCCTGGCTAAAAGCATGCCGATTCTTTCCACGATCTTCGTTTTCTTCTGCTTCTCATCGATCGGACTTCCCGGTTTAAACGGGTTCGTCGGCGAATTCCTTATCATGGTCGGAGCTTTTTCTGTCTCGAAGGTGTTGACCGCGGTCGCCACACTTGGAATCGTCCTGGGAGCCGTTTACCTGCTATGGATGGTCGAGCGCGTCATTTTTGGACCGTTGAAAGCCGGGGGAACAACTCCCCGCCATGGAGTCAACCCTGGCAACGTCAACGCCAACGCCAACGTCAACGTCAACGGACACGAACACGGGCAGGCTGACTTCAGCCACGCTGACCTCGGCCACGCCGACCACGGCCACGCTGACCTCGGCCACGCTGACCTCGGCCACGCCGACCTCGGCCATGCCGACCACGGCCACGCTGACCTCGGCCACGCTGACCTCGGCCACGCTGACCTCGGCCACGGTTCCGACCACTACTCAGGCTCTGACGTGGTAACTCGGACTGCCGATCGCGATTTGAATTTCCGCGAGTTCGTCGCGCTGTTACCCTTGATAGTCGGAGTTCTTTACATCGGATTGCACCCGGCCCCAGTACTCGATCTTGCCAGACCTCCATTGAAAAAAATCATCGCGGAATACAACTTGAAAGTCAATCAAAACAAATCTCTCCCACAGCCAAATGGTGAGGAGGGCAGAAAATGAACGTCTGGTTTCAAGCATCCAACGCGTTCGTGACCCTCCCCGAAATGATCGTCGCACTGACGGCCATTACAATCCTTCTTGCCGCCGCCTTCACGAAAGAATCCGATTCGCCGCGTCCCGAAGCTCTCGCGATCGCTGGCCTGGTTCTCGCCTTTCTCTCGACTTTCTACGCCCCGGTGGGACCGGGTTTTTTCGGCCAGGTCTTTGTTGATTCTCTCAGCCGCTCGGCTTTTTCGATCGTTCTCCTGGGCGCAATTCTGGTCATGGGCATTCTTCCAACGCAATTTGGGAAAGATACCATCCGCTGTGAAGCCTCGGCCTTGATTTTATTCTCCCTGTGCGGTGTCGGACTAATGGTTTCCGGACAGCATCTGATGACCCTTTTCCTTGGACTGGAGCTTCTTTCAATTCCCCTTTACATCCTCGCCGGATTGAGGACTTCCGACCAAAAAAGCCGTGAATCCGCCTTGAAGTATTTCATCCTTGGAGCGTTTGCTTCCGCCCTCATACTTTTCGGAATGGCTCTTTTGCTGGCCGAAACCGGAAGTTTGTCGATTGCAAATTTCTTCGATTATTTCAAAGCAAACTCGACATTCCATCCGACCCAGATTTTCTACGCAGGCTGGATCCTTGTATCCATCGGAATGCTCTTCAAAATTGGAGCGGTTCCATTCCACATGTGGGTTTTGGATGTTTACCAGGGAGCTCCCTCATCAGTTACGGCTTTCATGACATTCGCTCCCAAAGTTGCGGCATTCCTTGTGTTACTGAAAATCTGGCCCATCGGGTGGGAAACCGGTTTTACAAACTCAATCCCGCTCGTTTACTTTTTGTCGATGCTGACGATGACCGCCGGGAATTTCATGGCGCTGG
Organism: bacterium CG2_30_54_10; assembly: GCA_001872985.1. Classification (GTDB taxonomy): domain Bacteria; phylum Muiribacteriota; class Ozemobacteria; order Ozemobacterales; family Ozemobacteraceae; genus CG2-30-54-10. The sequence continues at coordinate 6,281 of MNYA01000431.1, forward strand.
TTCAGCGTAATGTAAAACGAATGCTGGCTTATTCAAGCATTGCTCATGCCGGTTACATGCTCATGGCTTTCCTCGTCACCGGACGGGAAGGCCGCTATGCCCTTTTGTTTTACCTTGGGGTTTATGCGCTGGCCAATATCGGGGCTTTCGCCGCAATCACGATCGTTTCACCGAAAAAGGATCCCGACCTGTCGATCGTCTCCCTTTCCGGACTGGTAAAGATTCACGCCCCTCTGGCTGTCGCTTTTTCTATTTGTCTTTTTTCGCTGACCGGCCTTCCGCCGTTCGGTGGGTTCATGGCCAAATTTTTCCTTTTGAAGGCGGTCATCAACTCTGGAAATGGCGCGATCGCGGTTGTGGCCATTCTCAACAGCCTTCTCGCAGCTTATTATTATTTGCGGCTGGTTCTTGTGATGACCGCGAAAGAACCGACGGCGAACTCATCCATGGGCCAGTTTCCGCTGGGACTGGGTTCGCGAATAGTTCTTGCGTTGGCGATTCTTGGGGTGATTGTTTCAGGGCTCACCCCTGATATTTTTTCCCTGGTCATTCGTCTATGATCCCGATTTTAACCCATTTAAATTCCGCGGTCAGGCGCAGGGTTGATCTCGTGGATGTTCTACAATTCAACGGGAAGGAAAGAGGAAATTTCTAATGGACGCTCTTCAAAGGTATCTCCAGTCTTCAATCGGGAAGAAACAGATCGTGGCGGTAACAGGCCTTATGCTCATCGGCTTCATTCTAGGTCATCTGGCAGGCAATCTTCTCATGTTCCGGGGTTCAGAGGCCTTGAATGGATACGCCCACAAACTGGCAACAATGCGCCCAGCACTTCTGTTGGTCGAACTGGCCCTTTGTGTGGTTTTCATCGTTCACCTCTCCTTTACGCTATGGCTTCTCCTCTCCAACACTGACGCCAGGCCTGTTCCATACGAGTCTTACGAACCGACCGAGCGCTCGCTGTCCACCAGACTGATGCCGTATACGGGGTCACTTCTGGCGATATTCGTCCTGTGGCACCTCTTCGACTTCACGTTTTCCGATCAGACCGGCGCATTGAGCGTTGTTGTCGGAAAAGACAGCATGGGACTTTACGGAGTTGTGTTCAATGCATTCCAAAGTTCATTTCACAGCGGGTTGTACATTCTGGCCATGTGCGCGATTGGGTTTCATCTGACCCATGGCTTCCAGAGTTTTCTCCAAACCCTTGGATTCAACCATCCCAAATACACTCCCGGAATCAAAGTGATCAGCACACTTCTGGGTGTGGCGGTAGCGGCTCTTTTCAGTTCAATCCCTATTTATGTAAAGTTCTTTGCCAGCCCCATTTAATTCGCTGAAAGACGTGCTTAACAAGCGCCGCTGAATTTTTCTTCCTGAGTTCTCTGGGCCCTCTGTGAACTCTGTGGTTTCTCGGTTTTCTTGGCGCCAATTTAGGTTTCTTTGGTAGTCACGCTGAAAGATAAGGAGTGGAAAAGGAGTTCCTATGGTAAATGCAAAAATCCCCGATGGACCGTTGAAAGACAAATGGACTCTCTATAAGAACAGTGCGAAAGTGGTCAATGTCCCGAACAAACGAAAATACCATGTGATCGTCGTTGGCACGGGTTTGGGCGGGGCGTCAGCAGCAGCATCACTTTCTGAATTAGGATACAACGTCAAGGTGTTCTGCATCCAGGACAGCCCTCGCCGCGCACATAGCATCGCCGCCCAGGGCGGGATCAACGCTGCTAAAAACTATCCAAATGACGGAGACAGCATCTATCGCCTTTTTCACGACACAATCAAAGGCGGCGACTTCCGAGCACGGGAGGCTAATGTTTATCGTCTGGCCGAGGTAAGCAACAATATCATCGACCAATGCGTGGCGCAGGGAGTTCCCTTCGGCAGAGAATATTCCGGATATCTCGCCAACCGCTCCTTCGGCGGAGCGCAGGTTTCCAGAACATTCTACGCTCGCGGCCAGACAGGCCAACAGCTCCTTCTAGGCGCTTACAGCGCCCTGATGAAGGAAGTCGGCCGCGGAGCGGTAAAAATATTTCCCCGTCAGGAAATGCTCGAACTCGTCGTGATCGATGGAGTCGCCAGAGGAATCGTCGTCCGTAACGTATTAACCGGCGAAATCTCGTCTCATGCCGCCGATGCGGTGGTGCTGGCCACCGGCGGTTACATGGCCGTGTTCTACCTTTCCACGAACGGCAAATCCTCCAATGTCTCCGCCATCTGGCGTGCCCACAAAAAGGGAGCTTTTTTCGCGAACCCTTGCTACACGCAGATCCACCCGACATGCATTCCGGTAAGCGGCGATCATCAGTCCAAACTGACGTTGATGAGCGAAAGCCTTCGAAACGACGGCCGCGTCTGGGTTCCCAAAAAAGTCGGCGACAAGCGAAAACCCGCTGAAATCCCGGAGGACGAAAGAGACTATTATCTCGAGACCAGGTATCCCACTTACGGAAATCTGGTTCCTCGCGACGTTGCTTCAAGAAACGCCAAGGAAATTTGCGATGAGGGAAGGGGTGTCGGTGGGTCTGGACTGGCAGTCTACCTGGATTTCGCCGGCTCGATCGCGCACCTGGGCAAAAAGGTGATTGAGGAACGCTATGGCAACCTCTTCGATATGTATGAATGCATTACCGGTTCTGACGGCTACAAAGAACCAATGATGATCTACCCCGCCCCGCACTACGCAATGGGCGGCCTCTGGGTCGATTACGGTCTGATGAGCAATCTTCCCGGGTTGTTCGTTATCGGGGAGGCAAACTTCTCCGATCACGGAGCTAACCGCCTGGGGGCAAGCGCACTGATGCAAGGATTAGCCGACGGATACTTCGTCCTTCCGTACACGATCGGGGATTATCTCGCAAGGGCGGGCTTTGGGAAAAATGCCACAAATCATGCCGCCTTTGCAGAGGCCGAACAGCAGGTAAAGGATAGAATACAGAAAGTGCTCAACCAGAAGGGCAAGAAAACCGTTGCTGAGTTCTATCGTCAGCTTGGGCAGGTCATGTGGAACAATTGCGGAATGGCCCGTAACGAGAAACGCTTGACTGAAGCCTTGAAAAAAATTCCGGAAATCCGCGACGAGTTCGAGAAAAACCTTCTCGTCCCAGGCACAGGAACGGATTTCAACCAATCATTACAGAACGCGCTTCGGCTTGCTGACCTGATGGAGTTTGCGGAACTTTTGGCACGCGATGCGCTATATCGCAAAGAATCGTGTGGAGCCCATTTCCGCGAGGAGTCCCAAACCCCCGGGGGCGAGGCTCAGCGGGATGACAAGAACTTCTGCAATGTCGCAGCCTGGGAGTTCAAGGGTCTGACAAAGGAACCGACGTTGCACGTGGAGCCTCTTGAATTCAAGGACATTGAATTGTCGCAACGAAGTTACAAGTAATCATTTCAAATCAAATTCAATATCGAGGGAAAAGGAAAATGAAAGAAAACCTTAATTTGACCTTGAAAGTTTGGCGGCAAAAGGACAAAAACTCCAAAGGAGGCTTTGAATTCTATAAAGCCGAGGGAATCGATAACGCAATGTCCTTCCTTGAAATGCTTGACGTTGTCAATGAAAAGTTGACCAAGGAAGGCAAGGAACCGATCGCCTTTGACCACGATTGCCGGGAAGGAATTTGCGGAACGTGCGGAGCAGTAGTCAACGGTAGACCTCATGGACCTCGAAGGGGAACCACCCTTTGCCAGCTTCACATGCGCTATTTTAGAAACAACGACACAATCACGATAGAACCTTTGAGAGCCAGGGCATTCCCTGTTGTAAAGGATCTCATCGTCGATCGTTCCGCCTTCGATCGAATTCTCGCCGCCGGTGGTTATGTTTCCGTCAAAACCGGCTGTGCCCCCGATGCCAATACGATGATCGTTTCCCGCGAGAATGCTGAACTTTCGATGGATGCGGCAGCCTGCATCGGATGTGGCGCATGTGTAGCAGGGTGCCCAAATGCCTCCGCGATGCTTTTTGTCGGCGGAAAAATCAGTCACCTTGGGCTCCTTCCTCAGGGCCGTATCGAGGCTAAAGAGCGTGCCGTCAACATGGTCAAAAAAATGGATGAGGAAGGGTTTGGAGCATGCTCGAATGAATATGAATGCCAAGGGGTCTGTCCGAAAAAGCTCAGTGTCTCAAACATTGCCAGAATGAACCGTGACTTCATCCGCGGCTCGGTCGATTGAGAAAAGAATCCTTAACTTTTCTTTTCTAAATCCGGTTTGGAGATGCGCCGTTTTCAGCGTTTGGTAGGTGGGTACCGTGGCTGCCAAACTTCACTAAATTCATGTTTCAATGCTTGCTTTGAAATGCTCTGTTGGAATCCAGCGAAAAAGTGGCAGCGGCTTCCAGCTGCTGCGACGCGGCAAGATGCCGCGTCCACTATTTGGGGCCAAACCGAGAAATTTAGCGGACATTGTTAGTTACGGTGGGTACAAGTCAGGAGCCAGAAACCTGGTGAGGGAGGTAAAAGGCTGTAATCAGAAAGCGAAGGGGCGTGGCCTTTGAAGCATGTTTGAATTGTTACCGACTCCGGGCTGTGTTTGAATGGCCTAAATGTGGCGAAGGCTTGAGAGCCTCCGTGCCAGCGGTGGAATCCGCTGTTATTATGGGCCGCCAAATTGCGCGAAGGTCACACCCAAGCGAAGTCAGGTGCGCAGAACCAGATGGGGCAGATT
>MNYA01000430.1 GCA_001872985.1 bacterium CG2_30_54_10
TCCGTTTTTTCAAACCGCTAAACTCTTACGAAATTTGAAAACAAGTTTCCATGTATGAGTTTAGCGGTCTGAAGTCAAAAAGCCTCAAACGCAGATCGGATCAACGTTACGCCCACTTCTCGATAATTGGCATGTAAATTTTCCAAAGTGTCTGTTTGAGCGAGGGTTCGAGGTATTCACTTCAGCAGGCTAAACACTTACTTTTGTTCTTTCAATTGCGGAGCGATTTCATGCCAAGGGAAAGAGGTTTGTGTCGTTTTCGCACCATTTGACCTTTTAAGCCGTACTGTCATGCTATTCGGAAAACCTCTTTCAATGCCGAATTTGTGGGGGGGGCAGAGCTTCTGCCGCCCCGTGTTTTCTTTGGCAAAGTAATTGCGACTATAAATTCTGTGAGCATTTTAGGGGTGCCTGATGTTTTTAATCCCGAGTTTTTATTTCAGCGGTTTGTCCGTGCCTTAAGGGGCTTCCGGGCTTTTTGGTGGAAGTTTGGGTTTTTTTGTTGATCTCGGAGGGCTGGGCGTGGCAAAATTTCTGAGAAAATTGAGTTTGCTGTGTTTCGTTTTTTTCCTGGTAACCACCCGGGTCGGAGGGATCACTCCGGAAGAAGTTTTCCAAGATGGCCGGCGGGCATTCGAGCTTGGACACTGGGCTGAAGCCAAGGAGCATTTCTACCTTTTTGGGCAGTCCTGGCCCAGTCACCCACTAGTGGTGCAGGCGCTTCTTCTCGAATCCCTTTCAGAACTGCGGGCACGCCCGGCAGAAGACACCTTGGCGAAAGCCGATCGGTTGGCCTCCCTGTCTGTCCGACTGAAACTTTTCCGGGAAAAGCTCCCTGGGCAGGAGCTTTCCGAACTTGAAACAGCATTGCAGGTAGAAACATCGGGGGCTTCCTTGCTGGCCACCGGCACCGGAATTTTGGCCTTCCCTCCTAAAAAACTCGATCATCTTTTAAATAGAAACCTTATTCAGAACCCGAGCCAAGATCCGATTGGAACTCTTTCCTGGATTCGGCAATGGCGGCGGCGTTACCCCTCGGGGTATCCTGCCGGATTGGTTGGAAAGCTTGAAATGATGCGCTCGAAAGCACTGTGGATTTTGTTGCTTTCCCCGTTACCGGCACGCAAAAGTTCTGCTATACTGAAGACGTGGGGTGCATGGCCCCTCGGAGCTGCGCTCAATCGATCTTTGAATAAAGCGTTTCAGGACGGCAGCCTTGATGTAAAAAGGGAAGCGTCGGTTCTTGGCGTTTCGGTTGACTGGATTTTAAAAAACCGGAAAGAGAACCAGGGCCTTCAAGAAGATTCCAAGTGGATGCGCTACCTGCGCGAACGGGGAATCCACGAAGCAGAGGCCTGGGTTCCGAGATGAGTATGACAGCGAAAATGATGATCGGACTGGTAATCGCGGCAGTGGTTGCCGCCGCTTCATTCTTTGCCGACAGGTACGCATACCTCGATTTCTCTAATCTGAAGCGTGGTTTGAAGCCGGCGGTTCCTTACACCTCCCAGGATTATCCCTCCCTAGGCTCGGAAACCTCGGATACCGAAGGCGGTTCCGCCGAGCGTGGAAAGTTACAGAACGAGAGCCGCGCAGCTCAGTATCTGACTGTGGCGACCCATGATTATTATAACGGGAGCTACGATGAAGCGTTGCGGCGTCTCGATCGTGCGAAAAGCTATGATTCTCACAACTATGTCGTGTACAAACTATCCGGGCAGATCCAGTTCGAACGGAACCAATACAGGAAGGCTTTCAACGAATGGGCTCGGGCGACCCAGCTTCCGAATTACGATCAGAACCTGCTTAGGGACCTCGATGTTCTCAAGCGTCTTATCCGGTATTGCCGCACCGAAATTGATCGCCTTCAGCGGACGGTCAATCGCGATCCGGCCGACCAGGTTTCGGTCGCCCGGTTGAAAGAGTTAGAGCAGAAAATCGCCGAGTAAGCCGGTTTTTCCTCTTTCTTTTTCTCTTTTTCTTCCCTGATTATCGGCTTTTTTTGTTTTAGGGCGAATTTCCGTGTCTTCTCAATAATTCGGGGAAACTCAATGATTCCTGGCGCAAGAGATTTCTCCCTTCAGTCGAAATGACAGCATCGTTTGCCATTCCGAACGAATGTGAGGAATCTCGCTTTATGTTGAGAATCAGCTACTGCCCCTTATTTTTGACCAGATACCTCCTTGACGATAGGTTACGAATTTCCGTGCCAAAAGGGCACATCCGGCTTGAGGAGTTTTTCTCCGACAATCCAATTTTTCCCAACTGAAAATATTTTGAAACAAATTTGTTGCCTGTTTCATAGCAAGTAGTGAAGTTCGGTTGACACCCGGGAACGTGGGCGATAGAGTGGTTGTACAACAACATTTCCGGTATAAGGTGAAAAGATGTCAGCACAGGTTATCGTAGTCAGCGCCTTGATCCTGGGTCTTCTTGTTTTTTTCGTTGCCCTGTCCCTTTTTCCGTTCCGAACGTATGTGAAATGCATTTCGGCAGGGATTCCCGCCAGTCCGATCGATCTTATTGCCATGAACCTGCGGAAGGTTCCGTCCGATCTGATAGTCGACACCTACATGAAGGGTGACAAAGCCGGCCTTCACCTTTTTCTAAATCGACTGGAAGCCCATTATCTTTCAGGCGGTGATATCGAAGCGGTGATAAATGCCTTGATAAGTGCTGTAAGAGCCAATCTTAACCTCACTTTCGAGAGGGCTGCGGCGATCGATCTCGCGGGCCGGGATGTTCTTGATGCGGTAAGAATGAGCGTTCAGCCAAGAGTCATCTCGACCGCCGGGGTTTCCGGAATTGCCAGAAACGGGATCGAAGTGATTGCCAAAGCCAAAATTACAGTGAAGGCCAACCTCGAAACCATGGTAGGCGGGGCCGGTGAAGAAACGATCCTGGCCAGGGTTTCAGAAGGAATCGTTTCGGCGATCGGGTCAACCGATACCCACACAGAGGTTCTGAAGAAGCCTGAAATTATTACAAAGACGATTATGAATGCCGGGTTGGATGCCGGAAGCGCCTTCCAGATAATCTCCTTCGAAGTTGCCGATCTGATTGTCGGCCGGAATATCGGCGCCATGCTCCAAACTGACCAGGCCGAGGCTGATAGGAAAGTCGCCCAGGCCAAAGCCGAGGGGCGCCGGGCGCTTGCCATGGCTCTTCTTCAGGAAAACAGGGCCGTCGAACAGGAGATGAAAGCCCGCTTGGTTGAAGCGGAAATGCGCGTTCCGATCGCACTCGCGGAGACTTACCGCAAAGGAAGGATTCTTGTAGCACGAAAGAGCAAGGCTCCAGTCGCTTCTCTGACTAAAGGTGACGACAATGTTTGATGTAACTGCGGGAGTCTCTGCGCGAAGCGCTTGGCCAAGTGTCAATACGAATGGCGAGGCGCTTACGAGCATGGCGCAGAAAGGCAGTCTCGATCGAAAGGATTGGTTCGCGCTGCTCGGGATGACAGGTTCTTTGGCGTCCGTGTTGGCATGTTAGAATGCCCGTTTGATTCACCCGTGTTTGGTACTGGCGGGTTGGGTGGGCTTGTTTGAAGTTTCGGGCGGTTTTTCTGGTAGTGTTTTTCTGGGGCCTTCTGGCACGGGTCGAGGGCCTGGGGTCTTTGACAATTAAAGGGTCGGCATGGAAGAAAACGGTCTATGAATGCGTCATCAGATCCATCGTGGAAGATCCTGAGGGTCGCCTGTTTGCTGGAACGTTCGGTTCCGGTCTCTGGATCCGGGAAGGAACTACCTGGAGGCAGGTCGCTAGAACTGAGGGGGGACTTCCCGATATGCGGGTCAGCAAACTCGCTCTCGACGGGGAAGATCTCCTGGTCGCCACCGCCGGGGGGGGGGCATTGAGAATGCGGCGGTCCACTGGGCGTTGGTACCCGTTGACACAAGGCCAAGAACCCGGTTCGAAGTATTTCCACGCAATGTTGAAAACCGGGACAGACTCGTTTCTCCTCGGCTCCGTCGGAGAGGGCTTGTTCCTGACATCCGGCTCGACCTGGAAAAGAATCACCGAAAACGAGGGGTTGCCGAGCGACTGGTTGAATGACGCTGTCGCTGGTTCGGACAGTGTCTGGCTGGCAACCTACGACGGCCTTGCCGAGTTGAAAAATGGCAAGATCAGCCGGGTTGAAGTTCCCGGATCAGAATGGACTGACGGCAACATAAATGTGTTGTCCTGGTTCCGAGGTAATCTTTTCCTTGGGACCGCTTCGGGAGGGCTCGCCGAGCGTCTGAATCCAGGTCGGGCGGCGCAGGCAGGGTTGGCGGCATCAAAAGGGTCGAGAGGGTTTCCAAAGACGGCATTTAAACTGGTAAAGGGTGTCCCCAAGCAAGTTCATGCGCTTCTTCCCTATCGCGGGAACCTCTGGATCGGTACCGAAGAAGGGCTGTTCAGCCTCTCCGAAGGTGGAATGCTGAGGGAGCTGCAAAGCCCGTTGAGCGAATCAGGAAAAAAGATAGCAGTCAAGGCCATTTCCCTTTCAAAAAAGGGTCTTCTCCTTGGTACGGACATTGGACAAATCTACCTCTTCAGTGATAAGAAATGGGAGTGTCTATTCGATTTCCGGTTGCAATACCGTGGAGGACAATCCAGATGAAGCTGAAGACCACAACGTTTCTTTTTCTGCTACTGGCGTTCCTTTTGATGGGGTTTCCTTTTTTTGTTTTGGCGCAAACTCTTGACGAGGACATGGCCAAGGCAAAGGCGCAGGTGATGGCGGGGGAGTTCAAACCCGCTGCGTTAGCCTACAAGGACATACTGGTGAAATACAAAGATCTGCTGCGGGCCGACGGTGAGAAAGCCGGCACTGTCTGGGAGGCTTTTGGGGATGCGCTGAACAAAGCTGGTTGGAAAGACCGCGCCGAGGGTGCGTTCAAACGAGCTGAAGACGCGTTCAAACGAGCAGGAAAACCCCGTCAGATTTTGAACGGAGCTATGGCTGGGATGGCTCACCCCGACGAAAAAACCATGAACAAATACACCATGGCGAGCCTCAAAAATGAGAAGGCTCAAGATCACTACCGCCGGGGTTCCGCTTATTTCGAGGATCATCATGTCCTGTACGCGATCATGGAATTTGAAAAAGCGCTGGAATTTGAACCGGAAAACCCGGAACTGATGGATATCGCCGGGCGGACAATGGCTGAGTATGGTGATGTGTATTTCGATAAGGCCCGGGGGTTGATGGAGAAAGTTCGGAAGTCTCGCGGTGATCCCGCTCTCCAAATTCCTCAGTGGCTTGCCCTTGGGAGAGCATGCGCATTCGCAAAGAAGTATGATTTCAAACTTGCCGAGGAAGCCCTCTCCGCCGCGATAAAGCTGAATCCGAAAGATTTCCTGGCAAACCTCTACAACGGTGACTTGTTTCTCATCCAAGGAGAGTACAAGAAATCGGCTGAGTGGTTCGAAAAATCGCTGAAAGTTGCAGCGGGTGATTTGCGGCCCTTGTGGGGGCTGGGTGATTCCTATACCGGCCTCGAAGACTTCAAGAAGGCTCTTGATTTCTACAGCCAGGCTTACGAGTTGAATCAAGAACTCCCGGAAGCTGCGTTTAAATTCGCCACCGGTCTGAAGAATGTTGGTCGTCTCGACGATTCGATTCATTTTCATGAGGTTGCGATTGCTCTCGATCCAAGCAAAGCGAAGTATCATCTGGGTTTGGTGGCCATCTACCTGCCGCGAATCATGGATTTCTCGTCCAAGAAACATCTCGATTCAGCGCTCGCGCTCGAACCCGAGAATCCCTGGTGTCATTACTACCAGGGACTGTATCTCGAAATGCGCCGCCGCATTGATGAAGCGGTGGCGGAGTACAATTTGGCGGCCGGCTATGGCCCTGGGATGCTTGACGTGAAGTTTCAGTTGGCGAATATTTTCCACGCAGTCGGGAACTCCTTCCCTGGGAACAATTTCTCCTGCGAGAATCCCGCGGATCGTCTTGAATACCTTCCCTACAAAGATGAAAAGCAGGCGTTTCGGCTCTACAAAGAAATCCTGGCAATCAATCCGAAATACGTGCAGGCGGCCAAAATCAATGAGTATCTGGCAAAGCTTGAGGAATGGGCTGATACTGAAAAACGTCTAAAAGAGCGGATCGACAAAGCCGTGCGATAAGAAATTACTTCGGAGGTGAACGGAAGGGAGAGATGTAAGTGCGCGAGGTGGAACGTGGCGATTAACGAGGCAGTGCAGCCGAGATTACCAAAGGAAGCCTGAGCTGCACCCGAGAAACCGAGGAATCGCGCAGGTCACAGAAGTCGCGGAGACCTCGGGGAGAAGGACTTAGGGCCATTTGATAATTAAGAGAGAAATGGAAAAAATGTTTCGAATTTCCAGGGGGTTTGGTTGTAACCAGGCGGCCCGGTTGATCGGGCGCCCAAAAAAACAGGAGGGTTTATGGTGAACAGGATTTGGTTTGCCCTGGCGATTGTCGGCGTCCTCATCGTTCCCGCGATTTATGCGGCTGACGTGAGTGGTATCGCCACAGAATCGCGGTACGATCTGAATGACACTTCCAAGGTTCCAACGGGGATAATGTCTGTCCCTAAGAACGAGATCCGGCGCTTGCCCGACATGATCGACAAACCGGAAGCTCAGATCGGAATGTGGGTTCCGATGGTTGAACCAGCCCCAGTCGTCCGCGGGTTTGCCAACCGAATCGGAAACAACGTCCGAATTTACCGCAACACTGGCTCCACCAAGGACAAATACAAATACCTCGTCCACGTGGTTTCCGGCGCCGACAACAATAAGTGGTTCATCTATCGAAATGTGAAATACAACTGGACGTTCGAAGACGCCGGCGGTGAAGACAGAGAGAAAAGCGGCGGCGAGAATGGCGCTTCCGGGGACAGTGTCTGGACACCCTTTTACAAGGCTTCCCTGGCTCAGACGGCCGGAACTTACATGAGAAATCTGGTCAATGGAACCGGCGCTGCCAAATGGGATCCCAAGGTCTTTCCCAATAACCACGCCAAGCCGTTCGACTCCGGCATCTCGGGAGATGCCGACACCCGTGGTTCTACGGTTCTTCAGGAAGTAGGAATGCTTCTGACCTACGAGCGTGCCAGCGTTTCCCCCACCAGCGTTAGCGGTGGCGGTTACTATGGAAATGCGGATGATTCGGCCATTGACCCGGATTCCATTTCGGTCGCGCAGTTGAATTCTGACTCCGGCCTTACCTGGGAACCAAGCCCCACCCCAGCCAAAATTGACGGTGTCAACCTCGAAGGCGGCAGGGGTGTAGGGGTGTTCACGGCAGTGAACCGGGTCTACGTTGAAGACTACAAATCGCCCACCGTCAAGGCCACCGAGGTAAAGATCTACCGCGGCAACGCCGGCGGGTTCGTTGAAGAAGTTTTCGAGAAGGCCTCCAACTCCTGGAAGAAAGTAAAGGGTATCGTCTTTGAGTATGAAGACGACAATGACAAAGCTGATGCCGCATCTGACCGCCTCAAGGCCAGCATGAACTACGAGTGCGGCAACATGGACTTGTACAAGCTCGAAAACCCTTATTACAATGCTGATGATCCCACGAGCGACGTCTACATCAATTTCGTCTATTTGTCCCCAACCTTCAAAATGAAATGGAACGTTTCCGATAGCAAGTGGGAACGGATCAAGATCAGCGAAAATCCCACCAAATTCGATGAGACTATTGCCTACGGGCCCTATGTCGGCCCTTCCAAAAAGTCTGAAGAGTATGACTATTACATGCACATCGACCCGAAGTGGAGTGTAAAGACACCCGAAGAGGTCGAGGAGTTCATTTCCAGCCGCTATGCAAACGCCTACGACGCCAATTGGTTGGCCCCCTGGGCTCGCGGGCTGTGCTATTTCATCCTCGATGAGCGAAACAGCGGCCTTCTGAAGACCAAACTCCTGAACGGCTATATCAACAAGGGCAAAAACACCAAGAACGAATCTCTTGAATCCAAAATTCCCGAGCTCGATTCGATGATAAAGGAATACGCTGAACTCGGCGATAAGGGAAAGAAGGCCTCTCGCTGTCTGGCCGCCTTCAAAAGCCACCTCGCCGGAGGCGGATTGTCCGACTACAACCGGTTCTCCTATATCGAGTTCAAGGATGGCGGTCGCTACTGCGTAGGCCCTATCGAGTTCGAAAAGGTCGGTGGCACCTTCTCCGAAGCGGTCGTCGAGCAAAATGGACAGAAGATCAAGAAGGGCTCCTGGACGGCTCTGGGTCCCCGCGTCCTCATGCCCAAGCACTTCGCCGTCAGTTCCATCGAGTGGGACTCCACCTCTGGTGGACGCAAGAGCGGCGAACAAATGGCCACCGACAGCCAGAACTTCATTCTGGGCCAGGATGGCAAATGGCACCGCACCGGGACGGCTGCTGATGCGGGCGTTCCTCTCGAACTGCAGGTTGCCGGAACCAACTCAAACTTCATCAAAAAATACGGCGATGACTGGATGCAGAAAATTCCGGACCTGATGTTCAAGGTCGATATGGCGGACTGCTGCGGCAACACTACCAACCAGGTCGGCTTCCTGAAAACTGAAGATGGCGGCGACGGCACCAAGCCAAACGCCGAGGTTGAGATTTCCGACTCCAATGGAAACGATCACATTGTCGGTGTTCCCCCGCAAGAGAGCACGACCGCAGGCGATAGGCTGGTGGTCAAGGATCCCAAGGGTGACCAGAGCGGCGAATATGCTGCCGGCGAATACAATGGTGACAACGACCTGACCGAGAAGGAATTTACCATCGATAAGAGTGGCAGAGACCAGATCGACAAGGAATTCAGCACCGATGCCAGTGACAAGGCCGTCGGCCCTCCGATCGGTTCCGACCTGTCCACCGGAGTCAAGACGATTCCCGAAGACACCCGGCTCAAGATCGATGCCCGCGCGTGGGACAACATCGATAACTTCTACAAGCACCGGGGGATCAGTTCATACATGATGCAGATCCAGGAGCTCACCAAAGATGGCGCTCCGACCGGCAAGTATGAGCTTCTCGAAAATGAATCCGGCGCCAAGGCCGAGAAAATCGCAAATTCGGTGTACGACCCACCCGCAAACGGCAGATTGAGCCAGTTCAACCCCGATCTGAAGTTCTATCACATCTTCCGCAATCCCGGACTCTACCGCGTCGAATACACCGTAGAAGATGTTCCTTTCGAGGGTCCACCCAACAAACAGAACCTGTTCTTCCGCGTGCGCGTAGATGACACCAAGAACGAAAACCGCACAATCGAAGATCACCAGAACCGCCAATAGTATCTGACTCGCTTAAAGCCCGGGGAGGCCTTGCGTCTCTCCGGGCTTTTGTTGTACGCTCGCTGAAAGACCACCAAGGAGGAATGACATGAGGCGAATTCAGGTTTTGGCGGTTTTAGTCGCCCTGGCTTTCGGTTTCTGGAATGCTTCCTGGGCAGTGCCCCCCTCTGGAATCGCGGTTGAAAAAGTGATCACTCCCAAAGAGGGCCTGAGCAATGCATCAGTTCTGGCAATAGCGGTTGGGCCGGAGTATGTGTTCATCGGCACGAAGCGTTATCTGACCGTTCTGAAAAAAGACGGAAGCATGATGATCTGGACCCCGAAAAACTCGGCCCTGAAGTTTCACTCTATCCCCGCTCTTGTGTTACGCGGGACCCAATTATGGGCGACCTGTCGCTCTCCGGTTGCGGCGGGGGGAACCTTCCGATGGGATGGACTCCAGTGGGAAGCCTTTGAGGAGATCAAGGACGATATGGTCTCGAACTACATATCCTGTTTTCACGTCGACGATCGGAACATGGTCTGGATCGGCTCTGAAGATCAAGGGATCAATTATTACGTTCATGAGACCAACCAATTCCGCAAGTTCGGGGTTCTTTCGAGCAAGAAGGGGTTGATCGACAACCGGATCACCTGCATGGCCAGCCGCCCCGGAGAACTATGGATCGGGACGCTCAGCGGGGTGAGCGTCTACAAAGGGCGCGATGGAGAGAACGATCTTTTCACTAATTTTGTGAAAAAAGATGGGCTTCTAAACGAACACATAGTTGCGCTTGCGGCAGCCCCCGCACGGGTATATGCGGGAACTACGATGGGGTTGATGGTCTATGAAAATGGGAATTGGCGGGCAATGGGGCCTGAAAGTGGCCTTGCCGACTCATGGATCACAAGCCTCGCTCTTGATGGCTCCGATCTCTGGATCGGAACAAAGAAAGGCCTTCAGCTTATGCGGAAGGATCGAATCGAGCCTGTGATGGACTTCCGGGATGGTTTTCCATCAAATCAGATCCAGTGTCTGGCGGTCGGGAAGCAGTCGGACGGGGTAGTCAAGGTTTTCGCCGGCACTCCCAAGGGTCTGGTCATTCTCAGGCATCAGTAGGGTTATCGATCGATGAAACGAAAATTTCAGGTGTGTGGAAGGATCGTTCTTTTTGCATTTCTCCTGTTCACAGGCGCAGAGCAGATCTGGGCACAACCCGCAATGCGCTATTCAAGAGCAAACAGCGGGCTGGTTGACAATTTCGTGAACCAGGTTTCAGATTTCAACGGAGTTCTTGCGGTCTGCACGCAGAACGGTCTTACCCTGGTTTATCCGGATCATTTCGAGAGCTGGAGGCGAGGTGAGAACGGTTTCCCCGATGCCGAGGTGACGGCAGCCACGGTTTTCGCCGGACGCCTTTGGGTCGGGACGCAAGGCCGCGGGGTCGCCCGCCTCGATGACGGGCGCTGGAAGATTTTTACCCAATCCGGTTCTGGCTTGATTGACGATTTCATCAGCGCGGTTTTTCCCCTTGGGAACCGGCTCTACATTGGAACTAGAGAGGGTTTGTGTCGATTTGACGGTCTGCTTTGCGAGAGGGTAACGCTTTCCGGAGAGGCTTTCCGAGGGTCTTCCCGCGGGTCTTCCCGCGGGTCTTCCTTGCAGGTCAACGCCCTGGCAGGAGATGCGTCAACGATCTTCGCGGGAACAGATGCGGGTGTTTTCA
>MNYA01000012.1:0-5083 GCA_001872985.1 bacterium CG2_30_54_10
GGTTTGACAACATCCCAACCTCGGCGATGATCGCTGGGTAGACCAGAAACTGAAGCGGAAGGAGGGGAAGCCCCATGGTGCCCCGATCGCGGAGTTCGAGATGCTGTGAGAGCCTCTCTCTGACCTTTTGTGCCAGGAACCTCGCCAAGTCGAACCGGGTATTTTGAACCCATTCATTGAAGACGAGCTGAGGTGAAAGCTTTCCCCCGGATTCCACTTCCATGCTGATGCCGTGGGGATCATACCAGAAGCAGGCCGCACCTTCCTGGGAATCATCAGCCGAAGCCCCGACATGAATTGAGATGAACAGGTCGCCCCCAGCCTTGTTTATTATTGCCTGACGCCGTCCGGGTGAGATTTCCGTGTCCCCGGAGCGAACGAGATATGAATTGAACCCAAGCTTTTTTAACGTTCTATGAAGTTCAATGGCAATCGCTAGAGTGATCTCTTTTTCGGGCGGAAGCCCTTCGGCTGTCGCTCCTTTATCAACGCCCCCGTGACCTGCATCAACGATCACCGCCCGGCCCTGGAAGATAGGACGGCTAAGGGACGCGAGAGGGACATCGAATGTTGGCTCGGAAACGACTTTTGCCGGGCTGGAAGCCAATGAGGGAACGGTCGTTTGAGCCGTCGTAGCAAGTATCGCGGGTTTTGAAGCAACCTGGCTTAAAAGTTTCGGCGGCGGAATCGAGCCGGAAGCAATTTGGGTGGTCGATGAAGAAACCAGGGCCCCCGGGGGCGGCGAGAAGGTAAGAACGATTCTGAATGGATTGGAAACGGTTTCGATGGTAGGTGTTTTCCCACCCTCTGGCAGCTCGAATGAGAGTACCAATCCCTTTCTGTTCTGGCCGCTGTTGTAGGAAACCGCCTTGATGTCGCGGCCCACGGGATTCGAGCGTTTGGTCGGAATCAGATTTTTGCATCCGCTGACTCTGAGCTTGAACTTGTTTTGACCCGGGGTTTCGGAGGTGAAAGATACCGACCCGTCGAACTCGAGTACTACTCGGGTCTGATCTTCACGCGTTGAGTGCCTGGCGGTAACCAGGATCGCTCCAGATTCTTCGGAAGCAGAGTCTGCCGATGGTTGTGCCGGATCTTTCTCTTGAACCTGCGGAGGGGGGTCAACGAGAACGGTTGTCGGGGGGGAGGGCTCTGTCGCACGTGAATTCGTGGGTGGCAAAGGGGGTGGCGGAGCTTGGTTGGAGCTTCCGCCAAAAACCTGGATCATCGTGCGGGCCGGCACCATCACCTGCCCGTCTTCAATCTTCGGAGGGGAAGGCAGTTGAAACACCTGGTTATCGACGACCGCCTGCGACCGGTCTACAACAAGCCTCATGATGCGACTGCCCTTGGTCAGAACCAGCATCCTTTGCATCGGGAACCACTGGTAGGCGATTCCCTGGGAATCGGAGAATTCTCTGGCGCTGATGTAGCCAGTATTGCTTTCCTGGGCAAGAGCGGCGGATGTCAAGAAAAACCCTGCGATCAGAAGCATGGAGGCCAACAAGCCTTGGAAACTCGAATGCAAATTCCGGTTCATCATCGTCTCCCACTCAACTCGCGGTCCATTTCCCGTTTCAAATCTTTTTTGGCGATTGTCTCTCGTTTGTCGTATTGTGCTTTGCCTTTGGCCAGCGCAATCTCGACCTTGGCCTTGCCATCTTTGAAGTAGATTCGTAGTGGAACGATCGTAAGGCCCGTGGTTAAAAGTTTCTGGCCAAGCTTTAGGATCTGCCTCTTGTGCGCAAGGAGCTTGCGTCGTCTGAGCGGATTATGATCGAGGCGATTTGAAAACGGGTTTGAACCGATATGCGCTTCGATAAGCCAAAGTTCACCGTTTTCGATTTCAGCGTAGGCATCCTTGAGGTTCACCTGGCCCTCTCGACAGGGGCGAAGCTCTGAGCCCGCAAGGGCGATTCCAACTTCGAGCTTTTCAAGGATGAGGTAATCGTGAAAAGCTTTTCGATTGCCGGCGATCAGCTTGATTCCAGCGTCATTTTCGGTCTGCTTGGACTTCAATCAAATCACCTTCTTTCACGCCCATTCCGAACTCCTGCTGAACCAGCGCCCAACAGGAGCGGGCAAAAACCTTCGTCACCATGAGATTAGCGCTGATCCGATCCAGGGAACGCCCGATGGTTTTTCCGGTTTGTAGATTCGTAACCGGATCGCCAGGTCGGAACGAACGGAACCTCAGTCTATACTCATCGGCAAGCTTGAGCCCGTTTTCAAGGCCGATATCCAGAACGACCTGCCCGCGCATCACCCGAACGACCGTCCCGGCGGCTGCAGGCGGAGGTGCTTGGGTAATTTCGAGTTTTGCAAGACGCGTTCGAACTTCTGAATCTTGCGGAGTTTGAACCAAAAGTGCTTGCAGACCGCGACGAGCCTGCTGCAACGATCCGACCAGAATCAGGCGATCGATGGCCTCCAGGGCGAGTTCTCGTGGGATTCCCCGCACTTCAAGAAGATCGGAGTAAACGCGGGCGCTTCCCTGAAGGTCGGATTGGTCCCAAAGGAGGCGGGCAAGAAGTTTGAGAAACTCAGGTTGGGAAGGATATTTTTCAACCGCATTTTTCAATTCAACGATTGCGCCTTCCCAATGGCCCTCTTCGAGCAGAGCGCGGCCCTTCCGAAAAGCCTCTTCGCCTTCTCTTTGCCGGACTCTCGTCGAAACGATTTGATGTTCTGCCGGATACTCGTTGTTTTCAAGCGCAAGTGCAAGCCGGCGCTTCTTGATCAATGACTGCAGCCTCAGTACCTCTTCCCAGTGAAAAACTGACTCTTTAAGCATTCCCAACTCTCGATAGACCTTCCCTAGCCAATAATGAGCTTTCAGAAGGTTTGGCTCATGTTGAAGGGCTTCCTGAAAGCGCCGTTCAGCACCCCATAGGTCTCCGTTCCGATAAAGACGGTAACCTTCTTCGTATGCCAAAAGAGCTGAATTGATCCCGCTTGCCTGGCCTGGGATCTCTAAAGACACGCATGGTTTGATGGATATGACGAAAAAACATGCAGCCAGGGCTATTCTGAGAAGAAACGTTTGCATCCGTGAACCCTCAATTTCGTTTGAGAAGAGGGAATTCAGCGCGAAGACAATAGCGTCAGAGGATTCAAATAGCGTCCGGCTCTCGCAACCGAGAAATGAAGGTGCGGACCGGTTGTCCGCCCCGTTGAACCAACCAGACCGACTACTTGCCCTCTGCGAATTCTTTGCCCTTTTGCGCATCTGTAGGCCGAAAGGTGGCCAAAGTAGAGGATCAGGCCCGACAAACTGCGCATCTTGACCAGACGCCCCATCGCGCCCACCCTGCAAGCGCTGGTAACCAGCCCGTCTACCGGGGTGATGACCGGGGTTCCGGAGTGGGCGAGAATGTCAATGCCTGCATGGAAAGAGGCTCGCCTTGTAATCGGGTGTCGTCTCATGCCATAGCCGGACGAGATTCCACCCCTGACGGGCCAGAGGAACCGGTTGTTCTCGCTTACATTCCTCACTGATACAATTCGGAAAACTTTCGAAAGGGGTTTTTCGGGGCGAGCAGGCAAGACGCTTGTCGTGGAAACTATCGACGAGGCACAACCAAGGGCTATGTCTGAAATATACGATCTGGCAATCGCCAACTGATCGGGAGAAAATCTTACGCTGAGATAGAATTCTCCGGACAAGGACACCGAAAACAGCTTTGGGTCGGGGGTCGCTCCCTGAAGGACAACAACCGCGACAATGGCGATCAGAACCCTGGAAAGGTTTGATAGCTTTGATTGCTTGCCGAACATCAGGAGTTGTTCTTCCCTGCCGGCTTGTAGTTGGGATTGATCAGGGCCAGGAATTCGGAATTGGTCTTGGTTGCGGCAATACTTTTCACGAGCATTTCCACTACTTCCATGGGGTTCTTTTCCTCGAAAGCCCTTCGGAGGATGACCACTTTTCCAAGGTCGTCGGGATTCATGAGGAGTTCTTCTTTGCGGGTGCCGGACATCTTCACGTCGATGCATGGGAAAATGCGCTTGTTGAAGAGCTTCCGGTCGAGATGGAGTTCCATATTTCCGGTTCCTTTGAATTCCTCGAAAATGACCTCGTCCATCTTGGAGCCGGTGTCGACCAATGTGGTCGCGATGACGGTCAGGCTCCCGCCGCCCTCGATCTTTCGCGCCGCTCCGAGAAACCGCTTTGGTTTGTGCAAGGCGAAAGGATTTACCCCGCCCGTTAGAGTCTGCCCGGCGGATGGAACCGAAATGTTATAAGCGCGTGCGAGCCGTGTGATCGAATCGAGCAGGATGACGACATCCCGGCCAAGTTCGACGTGGCGTTTCGCTTTTTCGAGAAGAAGTTCTGAAACCTTGATGTGGTGGCTGATGTGCTCGTCGAACGTCGATGCAATCACCTCGGCATCGACCGAGCGTCGCATATCGGTCACCTCCTCCGGGCGCTCATCTATCAGCAAGATGAGCATCAGAACTTCGGGGTGATTCGCGATGATTGCATTGGCGAGCTTCTTCAAAAGAGTCGTTTTGCCGGCTTTGGGTGGAGCGACGATCAGGCCACGTTGGCCTTTTCCGATGGGGCAAATCAGATCGAATACCCGTACCGAAATGTCATTTTCGGGTGTCTCAAGGCGGAACCGTTCGTAAGGGAAAACGGGAACACCACGGTCGAAATTGGCTCTTTTGCTCAGTTGGTCAACACTCAATTCGTTGACCGCTTCAATTTTGAGAAGGGAATGGTAACTTTCGTCGTCCTTGGGAAGTCGCACCTGTGCTATCACGGTGTCCCCCACCATAAGGCCGTAGCGCTTGACTTGCGACGGGGAAACATAGACGTCATCATCGTTTTGAACGTAGCTATGTGTGCGAAGAAACCCGTAACCTTCGGACATGATTTCCAGGGTTCCCTCGGAAAGGGCAAGCCCCTGTTTGCCAAGATGGCACTGAAGAATTGCCCTTACCATCTGGCTTTTCTTCATTTTCTCGGAGCCTTGGATTCCGAGTTCCTTGGCTATTGCCTTGAGATTTTTACTGGGTACTTCACATAACTGGAGATAAGAGAGGGTTGATTCTTCCACGGGTGAACTCCATCTGAGAG
>MNYA01000012.1:5090-5182 GCA_001872985.1 bacterium CG2_30_54_10
CCGGGGTTCGGGATTTAAGATTCGAACTAAGCGCTCGCTCGTCGGTCGGTTGGTTGGTTGGTTGGTCGGTTGGTCGGTCAGCGGCGCCTTGC
>MNYA01000012.1:5201-10762 GCA_001872985.1 bacterium CG2_30_54_10
GAAAGTTGCTTGAACAGAAGGTTGCCGACACCGAGCGAGTAACTGCGGGCACGCTCCTGATCGAGCATGTCGGTAAAAACTTCTTCAGCAAAACCTCCATTGACGAGGCGGGTCTTGTTGACGGTTTTTCGCATTTCCTTCATCATCTGGAAAACGAAGATCGATTCAAAATCATTGCAGGCTGCCTCGAGCTTCGAGAGTTCCCGTTTTTTGCTTTCGGGAAGATTTTCGAATCCGCGAATCGAACGCTGATTGCCCAGGCTGAGCGTCGGAACGGCAGAGGGAGCTATTCGCATATTCGCTTAATTGCTTATTCGCTTAATTGCTTTTTCGCTTAATTGCTTTTTCGCTTAATAGAGCTGCTTTTGCAAAGCCAGGAATCTTTCATCATGCGGCTTTTGGGCGAGAGCCTTTTCGAGGTTGGTGCGTGCGGCTTTTTTGTCTCCAAGGCTGGTTTGAGCCTCAGCAAGCGCGAAAAAAGCATCAGCATCGCTGTAGGACATCCCGAAGCTGAAATGGAAATCGACCGCCTCGGTGTCGTACTCTATTGCTTTTGAGAGGAATTCTACCGCTCGATCGAATTTTTGCATGAAAAAATAACTCCGCCCTATGAAATAATGGCCCTCGGCGAAGCGATCCTTTCTTTCGATCAAGCCGGAAAAATGCTCTATGATTTTTTCGAACTGCTGATTTGCGTCTGATTTCTGGTCAAGCTTGAGGTATGCCTGACCAAGGGTGAATCTAGCCATGATGTCGACGGGATCTTTTACCAAGGCCCGTTTTAGATTTTCGGTTGCTTCGCCATACATGGCCATCTTGAGGAACACGAACCCGATCTTACCGTAGATTTCGTAATGCTTCGGATTGATGCTCAACGCTTTCTGGAGCTCATAAAGCGCCTCGGAATATCGGCCGGCCTGAGCGTACGAACAACCAAGATCGAAGTGGGAGTTTTCAATCTCAGGTTTAAGTTCGCAGGATTTCTTGAACATATCAATCGCATTGAGTAACCTTCCTTTTTTGAGAAGAAAATCGCCCAATTTGTTGAACGCCTCAGCAAATTCAGGGTCAAGCGAAACAGCCTTTTCCATTTCAGAAATGGCCTCGGGAAGCTTCCCGCGCATATCGAAAGAAAGGCCTCGGTCGAAATGCTGATTGGCGAGATCGCGGTCTTCGAGTGAAACTGGCATCTCGGAAGTGATCCTCCTGGGATCGGAGAAGGGGGGGAAAATTAAGGGCAAGTTGATATTAGCATACCCTTCTCCAAAGATCAATAGCCTGTGTAACTTTTTTCGTAACTTCTCAAAAAAGGGGGGCACGCGCCCCCCTTCGCCTCGCGAAGTGAGTTCCGCGAGGCTCATCCCCCGCGGTCGGGCGCTTTGCGCCCTCCGGTCTGCCTTCACTCATCACCCGACTTATTGAGATGATACCTTTTTTCGTATCTTTTCAATAATTCGGGGTCAATCCCATGGTTCCTGGTTGGATAGGTTTCTCCCCTCGGTCGAAATGACGGCATTGCTTGTCATTCCGAACGAATGAGGGGAACCTGCTTTGACGTGAAGAGGCGGCTAATTCACTCTTTTTATTGAGAAGATGCCAGGGAAACTTGTCTCTGCTCGAATGAACCATGCTTGCATCTACATGATCCGGAGCTCGCCATGGAGCGCCCCTGCTGCTTCAACCGCCTGGAAAATGGCGATAATATCTTTGGGTGTGGCCCCGACTGCATTCATGGCACTTACGAGGTCGTCAACAGTCGTTTCGCCCTGAATAGCAATAAGGCTCCCTTTGATCGTTTCCTGCTTTTGGCCCGGAGTTGCCTGCGCCTGCTTCGTCTTGTTTCCACCCACCTCAATGCGGAGCCCGCCTTGCGAGATGACCACCTTTCCGACGCGAACCTGATTCCCGACGATGATCGTTCCGGTTCGCTCATTTATGACAACCCGGTTCGGGGCTTCAATGGACAACGGCAGATCTTCAATCCCCGCTGCAAAACTTACCGGGTCGTCCCTGAAACTTTCTGGAATCTTGATTTCAAGCGTTCCGGGGTTAACGATGCGAACCCATCCATCGCCATATTTCCGTTCAATCGCCTCTTTTACGCTCCGGGAAAGAACCGCATCCTTACCCTGTAAAACAAGAGTGAAAATGCCGCCCTTGCCGAATGTATCTCCAACCTCTCGCTCCTGGATCGCGCCATTTGGAACTCGACCGACGGTCAGATGATTCTTCTGCTGTGCCGCGGCTCCGGCGGCCGCTCCTGCGCCAGCCCCGGTTCCGGCCTGAAATCCGCCGATTGAGATATTTCCCTGGGCAACGGCATAAACCTGGCTGTCGCCTCCCTTCATCAGAACCGGCAGAAGGACTCCTCCCTGAAGGCTTTTTGAGTCACCAATCGAGCTGACCACTACGTCGAACGATTCTCCCGCTTTTCCGTAGGGCGGGATCATTCCGGTTACCACCACGGCGGCGCAGTTCTTGCTTTGAACCGCGTTTTTGTCGAGCTCCATTCCCATGTTTTTCAGCATCCCACGCACCATTTCCAGGCTCATCGGAGTTTTATCCCCGGTCCCGTCGAGGCCCGTTACAAGGCCGTAGCCCAAGATCTGGTATTCGCGGCTTCCCGCCACCCGCGCGATGTCCTTCAATCGTACCTGCGCCTGCGCCAATGCAAAATTAGCGGAAACGATCTGTGAACCGATTGCGATCGCAACGATCAGTGCGAGGCTCGTAAAACGAAGAGTCACTTTTTGGTTCCCCCCGGGAAGGCTATCGGCCAAATTCATGGAAAAGATAAACCATGAAGTTGGGCAATGTTTTCCCGCAGATTTCGGCAAAGGGCCTGGTCGCCGTCTTTCTCCGCAAGTTCGAGGGCGGACTGAGCGGCCTTCCGGGCATCATCGGTGCGTCCAACTCCGGCATAAGCCACCGCCAGGATCTGAAGGAGACGAGGTTCTTGCTTTCCCGAAAGTGAAGCCGCCTGCTCGGCCAGCCCGATCGCATCCTTGGGGTTGCGAATCTTCGGGTTTTCGCTGGTTGCAAGAAGGAATGCCGCCTTCGCAATTGAAGGGATATGCCCGGAATCTATCGACAAGGCAGTCCGGAAATTCTGCAGGGCTTCGACATCGCGTCCGACTCTTGTCATGGCATTTCCCAATCCGTAAAATCCGTTGACGGACATGGGATCCAGAGTTGTAGCAGTAGAATAGTGCGACATCGCAGTTCCGGCTTCTCCGGACTTCAAAAATGCGTTTCCGAGGTTGAGGTGTGCCTCGCATGAATCTGAAGCAATGGCCAAAGCCGCTTGGTATTGGGAGATCGCCTCGCCGGTTTTGCCCGCGGAAAAAAGGATATTCCCCAGGTTCAATCGGGCTTTCAGATGCGATGGGTCATATCTGAGCGCCTCATTGTATTCTCGGATTGCGTCGGCGTTTTTTCCCGAACGGGAGTAGGCGATCCCAAGGTTGAAATGAGCTCCGGCGAAGTCAGGCGCCAAGCCCAATGCCTGCCGGAAATCCGCGGTGGCGCTTGCCAAGCGGCCAAGCGCAAGCAAGACCTGACCTCGCTGGTTGAAGGCATCAATGTCGAACGGGTTGAATATGATGGCCCGATCGTAGTAAAGAAGACTCTCTTCCGGCTTGTTTACTTTGACGTATAACCGGGCCATGCGCATAAGGAGGTCGGGATTTTCAGGATCCAGCTCCAGGTTTGCACCGCAGGAAGCAATCAGATTCAACGAGGAACCGCGGAGTGCCTGACGGGTTTCGGCGATCTTTTTTCTGAAAGAATCGAGCGTATCTGCATTGTTTGATTGGCTGGTGAACGGAGGCTGCTTCATCAATGCAAGGATGTTCTCGTAATTTTTCAGCTCGTCGAAAGGCGTGAAGCCAAGACGCTCGAGGATTTTTTGTTTGTCCGGTGAAGGAATCGCAGTTTTGCCTGACTGACTTGGAATTCGATTTAGAAAGGTTTTCAGCAGCTTTTGGAAAAGGGCGGTGGCAACGAGGTAATGGCCGTCAAGGGTCAGGTGGACGTGGTCGTAGACAAGGTTCTTTCCAGTGATTTTTCCGGGGGAATTCCGGGAGAAAACCTTCTCGAGGTTCAGAAGGGAGGTTTCCGGGGCGGGGCCGGTATTCCTGCAGGCCGATGCCAGCGCCGAATTGAAATCTCCGATAGCCCGGAAGCACAAAGCATCATTGTCACGAGCCTTCGTGAAAGCACGGCGAGCTTCATCCGTCTTCCCGAGGGAAAAAAGGCATTTTCCTAGCCGATACCAGCTCTCGGCGTGGTTGGGGTCGATTGAAAGCGCCTTATTGAGATCTTCCGCCGCCTCGGAAAAATTTCCGGCCTCTTGTTTTTTCGTTCCCGAGCGGAAAAAGGTCTCAAAGCGCGAAACTTCTTCGGATGTGAGTCCAGAGCGGTTTCTTGAGGCAAACGGCGGGCAGTCGGCAAGATTGGAAGGAACCTGACAAACGATCACCCCCGCGCCGGATTCCCTTGCGTTGTTGATGATCTCTTCCACGTTTGTCTGAAAATTTGAGATGCAGGTCTTCAAGCGTGGATCCTGAGGTTGGATGAGGTTCTGGATGAACCGTTCATGGCCTCTCGGGGCGGCCGGGGCGGCCGGGGCGGCGTGGGCTGTACCCAACCCGAGCGTCTCGGCTGTTGACCGGGCAAACTGTGAGATTCGAAGCCCGGAAAACCAAAGGTTGGTTCGAATGGCCGCCCGTGAGAGCATTGGACCTGATACCGTTTGGGGGCCAAATGGGCCCACAACCTCATCATGGCCGGCGTATAAGATGACGAGGTCCGGTTGGTAGCGACCGATTTGTGCAGAAAATTCCTTCAGTGCCCAACTGTTGATTCCCGAAATGCCGGTGTTGATTATTTCGAAACGTGTTTCCGGAAACGAGATTTCAAGCATCTCCCGAAGCATCCGGCTGAAGGAGAAATCCACTAGAAACTCTCCACGAGAGGTCGATTCCCCGAGAACGAAAACGCGGAAAACCCCGATTCCCTTCTTTGCGGAGAACTGCTCCGGTAGAGGTTTTGAATCCATATCTGGAGAGAAATACTGCCATCCCGCCCGACAATTTATCACCATCCGCTCATCATTTCCGTTATGCCGGGAAAGGAACAGGTTCGTGGTGAATCCGTATCCGAGCAGGCGCAATCCGCCCTCCAGAAGTGCGAGGAACAGCGCGGGTAACACCACGACCTTCAAAAAAAGCCGAAAAACCCTGCGCCCGGATAACCAATGAGCAGAACTCGTTTTTTCCATCGAACTGTTCTTCCTAAATGAAAAGTTTTATCGATAGCCCCTTATTGACTAACCACAGCTTCCACCAATTAACACTGAAACTGTCGCAACCATAATTAAAAATGATGGTACGCTTCGCTGCCAATATGTCAACAGCACTTCGAAATTTACAAAGGCACAGGGTTCGCAGAGCCCGTGACTGCCAAACTTCACTAAATTCATGTTTCAATGCCTGCTTTGAAATGTTCTGTCGGAATCCAGCGAAAAAGTGGCAGCGGCTTCCAGCCGCTGCGACGCGGCA
>MNYA01000090.1:0-1892 GCA_001872985.1 bacterium CG2_30_54_10
TAGGCTATGGCTGGGAATGCCGATACTTTACGAAGAGAAATTTCCCATGGGGGAGGCAACATGCTTAAATACATAATTCTGGGCGTTGTTCAAGGGTTAACCGAGTTTTTGCCCGTCTCCAGCTCCGGCCATCTCACAATTGCCGAAGCATTGTTCCACCTTGAAAGCCCTGACGCAAACCTGACCTTGGATATCTGCCTTCACCTGGGCACACTCCTGGCCGTCGTCTGGTTCCTCAGGGCGGATCTTCTACCCTATATCACCGTCGCGGGCTGGAAAGATGCCGGACGTCGAAGAGTTGCTTTTCTGGTTTTCGCAGCATCCATTCCGACGGCAATAATTGGCCTTTCACTCAAAGACACCTTTGAGAAAATGTTTGCATCTCCAAGCTTGGTTTGCCTTTTCCTGGCGGTGACAGGGGTGCTCTTGCTCCTGGCAGACAGCCGCAAGGCCATGGTTTCTCAGCCAGTTCTTTCAGAACTTCCGCTCTGGAAAGCCCTTCTGATTGGATTATTTCAGGGAATCGCGATAACCCCGGGGATCTCTCGCTCCGGCTCCACAATTGCAGGCGGAATGCTTTTGGGAATTCCCGGTGTTGAGGCAGCACGCTTCTCATTTCTTCTTTCCATTCCGGCTGTTGGGGGGGCCGCCTTGCTCCAGGCCAGGAAGATCATGAAAGCGGGGCTTCCCGCTGACTTTGCTCCCTCGGAATTAATGGTGGGTTTTCTGACCAGTGCAGCGGTCGGGCTTTTGGCGCTTAAACTGCTTCAATTCGTTCTGGAGCGCCAAAAGTTGAGCGTCTTTGCCTATTATCTTTTTGCAGCCTCGATTATCGCCTTTTCAATTCTAAGCCTCTCTGGAGGTCCCCGATGAAATCAAAGCGAATCCTTCTGCCAGAGATCAGAGGCCCCGCCCGAAAAGCTCCGAAACCAAACAGCAAATTTCTTATTTCGGATCGGCAGAGGAACGAGGCGATCGGCTTGGTAATGGTTGGCGGAAGCGCATTTTCCCTTTCACTCCTTCATTACCTGGATTCCGCGAAAATTTCGGGAATCGTGAATTGGGCGGCGGTTAATTTTGGAATGGGGCTTTATATCCTCCCGGTCATCGTGGGCATCATGGGAGTCCAACGGTTCATGGAGCGCTCATTTCAGAATGCCGGCGCTCGAACGCTGGGAATCATCGGGACTCTGATTTTTGGCCTTGGCCTACTTGGCCTGGAAGGTGGAAAAATCGGGACCTTTACTTTCAGTTTTTTCGCGACCCACGTTGGAACTGTCCCGTCACAGATTCTGTTCGTTTTCCTGTGCTTGGCCTCACTTATTTTCGCCCTGGATATTCTCTACAAAGATGTCCTGGGGTTTACCCTTTTGTTGTCGGAACTATTGGCCAACCTCGCTGTTTTTATTTGGGAAGCGTGCATCGCAGGCTTGGCACTTGCAATAGGCGCTTTTCAGCAGACTTTCATGGTAATTTCACTCATTTTTTCCAGGGTTCTGAAAATTTATCGGTACAATCAACCGGTCAAGGAAGAAGGGGAATCATCAGAAAAGCTGATTTCTTTCACTTCCAAAATGTCATCCGGCGATGCGCAAGAAATCAGCATCGCCGAGATGGCGACCGTTCCAGCTCCAGGATCTGAAAATTCTGAAATGCCGAATCGGCAGCTTGATGGCCTTCCGGCTCCGGACGGCTCAATGGGTTCCGTTGCCGTTCGGTGCACCCAATTAATCGAGAACATTGCATTTCCCGGAGCGTTTGCAACCCTCGCAACAAGTCCAGCCACACAAACATCGAATGTCATTCAAAAGGCCCCGGAAGCAACCGGAAAAGAAGAAGAAACCGTGACGGGCAATAAACTGCAAACAAACCCAGCCCCCGGTGAAGGCCCC
>MNYA01000090.1:1914-10738 GCA_001872985.1 bacterium CG2_30_54_10
AATCCCAAGAAAAAGGATCCAAAGAGAAAGAGTCCCATGAGGAAGCGGCCCAAGAGAAAGATGATCGGGAGGAAAACGATCGAGCGGAAAACGATCGGAAAAATTCCCCAGTTTCTCTTGACGATCACCCAATCGATCAGGGTTTAAAAGAAGAAGAGGGAAAGGCTTACAAAAAGGCCGAGCTACAAAAGCCCGAATTCAAGCATTCAGCCCTCCCTCCCACCGAATTGCTTCATGTTCCAGCCTTTGAAGGAAGCTCGGAAAATGATCTTTCCCAGCGCTCGGCACTTCTTCTGAAAACACTGGAGGACTTCGGACTGAGGGTACAGATCACAGCAATCGTCGAGGGGCCAGCGGTCTCCAGGTTTGAAATTCGCCCGGCGCCGGGTGTAAAGGTTTCCCGAATCACCTCTTTGGTAGACGACATCGCCCTTGCACTTTCCGCCCAATCCATTCGCATCGAAGCGCCAATTCCTGGGAAATCAGCCATGGGCATCGAAATTCCGAATCTGAAACCGACGCCGGTGTTTTTCTACGACCTGGTAAAAAACGAGAACTTCCGCACTCAAAAAACCCTGTTGAACCTTGCCCTCGGATTGAGCATCAGCCGCCGCCCAGTTTATGCAGATCTCGGGGAAATGCCCCATCTTCTGATAGCAGGGTCCACTGGTTCCGGCAAATCGGTGTGCATAAACACCATCATCGCCAGCATCTTGTTCCAAGCCAGACCCGATCAGGTAAAGTTGGTGATGATCGATCCAAAAATGGTGGAACTTACGGGATACAACGGCATCCCTCACCTGATCTCACCAGTGGTGACCGATCCGAAACTAGCCGCGGATGCCCTTCAGTGGGCTGTCGAAGAGATGGTCCGAAGGTATGAGTTCCTGTCGAGCGTAAAGGCACGGAATATCTCGGATTACAACCGAGAACTTCCCCGGCTCAGTGAGGAACTTGAAGAAGAACTCGAACCTATGCCGCTCATCGTGATCATCATAGACGAGCTTGCAGACCTTATGATGACATCCTCCGCCCAGGTCGAAGGCGCCATCTGCAGGCTTTCCCAGATGGCCCGCGCGGTTGGCATACACCTCGTGATCGCGACTCAGCGGCCCTCCGTGGATGTGCTTACAGGGCTGATCAAAGCGAACCTTCCCTCCCGAATCGCCTTTTTCGTGAGTTCCCAGATTGATTCTCGCACCATTATCGATGAAAAAGGCGCGGAAAAACTTCTAGGAAAGGGAGACATGCTTTTCAAGTTCAAAGGGCGGCCGATGCCGCTTCGGGTACAGGGGGCCTATATTTCCGATAAGGAATTGGCCTCCCTGACGGAGTTCGCGAAACAACAAGGGAATCCTGAATACATCAACATTCAGCCCGACAAAGACCCATCCGAAGCTTCTGAAAATTCCGGTTCGGAAGATGCCGATGATGGGGATGAAGACGCCCACCTTTTCGCCCAGATCGAAGAATATCTTTCCTCCCAGGAAAAAACTTCAACAAGTATGCTGCAAAGAAAATTCAAGATCGGTTATAATAGGGCCGCTCGAATCATGGACCTTTTGGAAGAGAAGGGTTTTGTGAGCCCTCTTGACGGTTCCAACAAGAGGAGAGTCCTCTGCAGAAGGAGTATCCCGCTATCATGAGTAAAGTCGTCTGCCCGTTTCTGGGTTTCGCGAAGGGTGGGGATCGCACCGAGAAGGGGTGCCTCCTCGAAATGTGTAAATTTTTTCAAACCTCTTCTGCAAGCTGTTTGTTTACAGAAATGGGCAGGGCCTCCCAGGAATACCTGACTTCACTAAAGAAAATGGCCGAACAGAATGAGCTTTTGATGCTCAAGGAGCGAGCCACTGGGTTCACTGTGGACGAAAAGATAGAGAGGGTGCGGCTTTACCTTTCTCAAGCCGTCATCACCAAAAACAAAGGCGACCTCGATCGGTCTCAACTTGATTTTCAAAAAGCATTGATTCTTGATTCCGAAAACTCCCAGGTTCATCAGCATCTGGGCGATATCTACGCTCTTCAAGGAATTTTTGACGAGGCGATTTCCTCCTACAGGCTTTCGCTGAGGAAAGATCCTGAAAATGGGGAAACCTGGATCAAGTTGATACTTCAATATCGAGCCATGTATGCCTCTCTTCCTCAACGCGAGCGGTTCTATTCCGAGGTAACAGAAAAGCTTCGCGAAGAGTTGCGCGAGCTGGAAAGCCAGTCCACCGCCAACACCATCATGGGGTTTATCCTGCTAATCCTTCATTCAAGCGACCCGGAGATCTTTTCCAACCAGCGAAAAGAAGTCCTGGAACTAATGGAGAGAGCGATCGAGATCAATCCTGAGAATATCTGGGCATACCTTGGGCTCAAGGACATCCGAATTTACGACGGCGCGATCGATCGGGCCATCGAACAGCTCCATCGCGGGTTGCAGATTTTCCCGAACAGTCCAAGATTGCATTTCGAACTTGGAGAGTGTTTTCTCCTTTCCCAGGTCGAGCACGTAACGATCGGAGAAACCGCCCTCCAAGAGGCCCAGGATGCATACAAAAAGGCCATGGAACTCGATCCGATCTACTTTCCGGCGTATTTCCGGTTGGCGTTCGTTCACGAGCAGAAGGCAAATTACGAGCAGGCGATAGAGTTTTATCAACAGGGCCTCGCAATCAACCCCATAAACGTTTTCGCTCACTTCCGGCTTGGCAAGATTTACATGGTAAACGGGATGCACGACCTCGCGATCGAGCGTTTCCGCGAAGTGATCAGCCTCGCATCGCGGCATAGAATTGAAAATTATCAGGAAGGGTACATTTTCAACAAGCTCCGCTTCTTCAAGGAAGCGACACCCCTAGGCGCCTGGATCGAACTTGGAAACGTTTTCACCAAACGACGCCAGTATTCCGATGCCATCGAGGCATATCAAAAGGCGCTCGCAATAGACCCCAAAAGCCCGCAGGCGATAATGAACCAGATCGATCTGTACAAGATTCAGAATCTCGAAAACCATGATGTAGAGACGACTTTCGACCGATACATCGACCAGTTCAGTAATGCGGCAATGGTGGACCCGCAAAGTCCGATCGCGCATTTCGCCCTTGCCTACGCATGTCAGACCCTGGAATCGAAAATCCCCGAAAAGAGGGAAGAACGTCTCGAAGAAGCTCTGAACGGTTACCAGATGACCATCAACCTCGCACCATCATTGAAATGGGCACATTGGGGCTTGAAAGACTCCTATCTTTCTCCGCTCGAAGGCGGATCCCCCTTGTTCGATGAAGCCGCAGGGGAGTGCAAGCAAGTCATTGAGATGGAGCCCGAAGATCCCCGGGGATATTTTGAACTCGGGGATGTCTTCCGGCAATGGGGAGACTTCGACAAGGCAATTGAAAACTTCAATTTGGCAATCCAAAAAGAGATGACCTACATCCCGGCCTATTTCAGCATGGCCGAAATCAAATCGGCGCATGGCCTGTTTGACGATGCAATCAAGCTTTACCAAAGGGTCATCCGCATTAACCCAAACTTCGCCAGAGGATACTTTGAGCTCGGACGCGTTTATAAAGAGATTAAGGAATACGAGAAAGCGGTATCCAACCTTCGCAAAGCCATAGAACTCGATCTCGATTACCTCGACGCTCATTTGGCAATGGGGGAAATCTCCTTCGACGAGGGGAACCTTGAAAATGCCCAGATGAGGTTCCAGAGCGTTTTGGAGCTCGATCAGAACCATTCCCTGGCCCACTACCGGATCGCCTGCATCCATCACAAGAAACACGAAACGGCCGAGGCCCTCGCCGAATTTGAGAAAGCGATTGCCCTTTCCGATGATCCCAATCCAATCTTGTTCGACTTGGCAAAGCTCTTCATGGACGAGGGAAAGTGGGAAAAAGCCTCCGAGCGGCTCAAGGCAATCCTCAACCGACAACCCAAGCATATTGAAGCGCTTATCGCCTACGCAGGAACCCTGGAAAAACAAAAGAACCCGGATCAAGCCGAAAAAGAATATCTCAACGCTCTTGAAGCCGCTCCGGAAAACCTTTACGCACATGAAGGTCTTGCCAAACTCTACGAGTCGACAAGTCAGATTTACAAAGCTGAAAATGAGTTCACCAAGTTGGTCAAACTCGATCCAAACCATATCGGGGGCCACATGGCTCTTTCCCAGATTTTTCTGAACCGAGGACTTCTCGATAAGGCCCTCGATTCATTGCATTCAGTGATCGAGATCGACCCAAGGCATTTCCAGGCGCACTTCGATATGGCCGGGGTCTACGCATCCAAGAAATCAGTCGATAAGGCCATCAACAGCTACAAGACCGCCCTTTCGATAAATCCGTCATCATCGGCCGCGCACCTGAACCTCGCGGAAAGCTACCTCAGCCTCGACAAATCCAAGGAGGCGATGGCAGAATTCAAATCCGCGTTGGAAATCGATCCGACCCTCACTAACGCACTCTCCTCCCTGGGT
The DNA here is from genome assembly GCA_001872985.1 of bacterium CG2_30_54_10. Lineage (GTDB taxonomy): Bacteria > Muiribacteriota > Ozemobacteria > Ozemobacterales > Ozemobacteraceae > CG2-30-54-10. The sequence continues at coordinate 6,377 of MNYA01000090.1, forward strand.
GAACTGAACTATAACTTCGAGATGTACGACGCTGCAGGGGTCTGCTACCGGCGCCTGGTCGAAATGGAACCACAAAACCACTCCGCCCGGTTCTTCCTCGCGGAGACCTATTACCACCTTGGAGAACTTGAAAAAGCCCTGGACGAATATCTCAAGGTCACCGAAATCAATGAAGAACGAACCGATGCGCTTGTTCGGCTCGGCAAAATCTATTCTTCCCTCGAAAAGTGGAGAGAAGCTGCAAAGTATTACAAAAAGGTTTTCGCAACCGACCCACAGAACCCGGCAATCCATTTTGAATTAGGGAAGGTCTACGACCACCTCAACATGCTTTCCGATGCCCTGAATGAGTTTGAACTGGCCTTGCAGGCCGACTCATCGAATGCCGATATCGTCACCAAGATGGGTCTGATTCACCGCAAACAAGGAAACCTTGATTTGGCAATCGAAAGATTCATGACCTCGATCGACCTCGAACCGAAAAATCCCCTCCCCCACCAAGAACTTGCCAAGGCCTACATCAATAAAGGACGGTTGGACAAAGCCATCGGAGAATTCAAAGAAGCCCTGCAACTCGCTCCGAACAACATCGAGGTGAACTCCGAGCTTGCCAAGGCGTACGCAACCCAGGGAATCACCGAAGACGCCATCGAGGCATATCAGAAGGTGATCGGTCTCGATCCGGGGAATGTCGCCTCCCATCTCGAACTCGGCGTCCTGTTCTCAACCCAGGGAATGCCGGAAAAAGCAGCAAAAGAATACCGGGCTGTCATCGAGCTTTCCCCGGTAAATTTCAGGGCTCACCTCGAACTTGGAAGGAATCTCCGCGACAAGGGAAGCGCCCCCGAAGCCATCATCGAGCTCTTAAAGGCCATCGATCTCGACCCGAACAGCCCGGTTTCCCACTACGAGCTCGGAGACCTTTACTACCAAGGTCACGACTATCCGGAAGCCCTTCGAATGTTTCATCGTGCTCTCGAACTGCAAAGCGATTACGTTGATGTCTACCAAAAACTCGGAACGATCTACACCTCCCAGGAAGAGTGGGCAAAGGCAAAGACCTTCTTCGAGAAAGCCATCGAACTCGAAGCCGGGAACTACCAGATTTTCCGCGAATTGGGCGAGGTCTGTGAAAAACTTGATGACACAACGGGAGCGATCTCCGCTTTCGAGCATGCGCTGGAATTCAAGCCAACTGACTACAGCATCTACTACCGTCTCGGAGCCAAATACAAACAGGCACAGCAATATGACCGAATGATCCCTCTTTTTTCGAAGGCAATCGAACTGAACCAGAAAAACGCACTTTTTCACTTCGAACTTGGTGAGGCTTATCGCCTCCAGAGCCAACTCGACCCAGCGATGGCAGAGTATGAAGAAGCCCTTTCCCTTAATGAAAATCTCATCGAATGCATTTACGCGCTAGGGTCAATCTATTGGGACCATCGCAACTACGACAAAATGGTAAGTTTGTACAAGAAGGCAATCGGTCTCTATCCCACCAACAGTCGGGCCCATTTCGAGCTCGGGAAGGCGTACCGTTGCAAATTCAAAGTTACCGGGGCCATCGATGAGTTCAAAAAAGTCATCAACCTCGACTCGAACCATCCGGATGTCTATTTCGAACTTGGAAGCCTCTACCAGGAAAATGGCATGACAAATGAAGCCCTCGATTGCTTCAAACGTGCAACTGCGATCAATCCTCAGAACGGCCAGGCGCAATATCTGCTCGGCAAAATTTACGAGGAACTGAACCAGAGAGATAAGGCGACAGCTTCCTTCCAGAAGGCCAGAGATTTGATGACCGAGAACGCCGACATCCTGTTGAAACTTGGCCAGGATTGCCTTGAAAAAGGGAAGTTCGAAGAGGCTCTTGTTGAACTCAACAAAGCCGCCGGGCTTGAAAAGCCGACGAGTTCCCTGTATTTCATGATCGGGAAAGCATATAAGGGCCTGGGGAATAATAAGGAAGCCATCAAAGCCTTTGAAAGAGCCGAAGAACTGGATTCCGAAGGAAACACATGACCCGGAGCCGCAACAAAAAAAGGAACCTGAAATACCCAAAAGAAACTCCGGAAGCCAAAGAGTTCACAGAACTCACGGAGGTCACCGAGACCTCAGAAAGAAGAATTTAGGATTGTTTGTTAATCACACCAGGGACCGTGAACCCAAGAACTTTCCGCTGAGCCCTCAGGGTCATTTCAAATCACCGCCGCAAGAGGAGTTCCGCCCATGATCCAACGCTGGGAGATCCTTCTCGAAAAAGGACAGACCTATTTCGAGCTGGGAGATTTTGAAAAAGCAGGTCAGGCGCTTTCTGCCGTCCTCAAGGATAAGCCGCAGAACCTTTCGGCCCTGAAATTGAAGGCGGAGTGCCACAAAGCCCTCGGTCAGGACAAAGAAGCCATTGAGGCATTCGGAAATCTGGTTCAGGCAGACCCGAAGGATGAAAAGAGTTTGCGGTTTCTCGGTCAGCTTTTGATTTCCGTGGGAGAAGCCGACCGCGCCGTTGATGTTCTGGAGAAAGCCCTACTCCTGGCGCCGGACGACATGAAACTCCTCCAAGAACTCGGTCATCTCCATAACACGAGGAGCAACCTGGAAAAGGCGGAGGAATACCTTTCCAAGGCCGTCAGAGCTGATCCGCGTGCATCCGGAGCGGTTATCGAGCTTGCCCGGATCTCGATAACGCGCAACAACATCCAGGGTGCGATCGACCTTTTCCTCCAGGCAATCTCTTACGATCCGGACAACGCGCATTTTCATTCGGAGCTTGGAGAGGCATACGAATTGAACGGGCAGTACAACGATGCCCTGATGGAATACAAAAAGGCCGAGAGGCTGAATCCAAACGATCCCGAGGTTCACTTTCGAATCGGAAAAGACCTGGAAACCCGTGGAAAGCTTGGAGAAGCCCTTGAAAAATACCAGGCGGTCAAGGAACTCGACAAAAACAACCCCGAAGTTTACTACCGCTGCGGCAAACTGTGCCAGCGCCTGAACAAGCCTGATGAAGCTATTGCCGAGTTCTCCCGAATCGTCGAGTTGAAGCCTGATTGGCTGGAAATCCGTTACGAATTGGCGAACCTGTACGGCGAGAGGGGTTCTTTCGACGAGCAGATCAAACAGTTCCAGGCCATCGCTGAAATGGATTCCGCCTCTACCGAAATTTTCAAAAAGCTTGCCGGCTCTTATGCCGGAGCGGGAAATCTGGAGCGGTCGCTTGCGTGCTACTACAAAGCCTTTCAGACCAATCCCGAAGACATGGACAGCCTTGACCACATCTACGAGCTTGTGCTGATGGGTGCGTCTCCTGAATCGTGCATGGACGCCATCGAGGTTCTTTCCACGGTTCGCCCTGACGACCCCAACCTTTTTCTGATCCTTGCCCGTGTGTATGCCGCAAAAGGCATGCTTGACGAGGCAAATAACTACTACACGAAGGTCATCGAACTCGAGCCGGATCGGAACGACCTGAAAGGCGAACTTCGAGCCATTTTTCGAAGCAAAGGAATGGTCAACGAGGAGATGGAGGCAATTTCCCAACTTCTCGAGTCAGACCCCAACAATATCGAGCTCTGGAAGGATATCGAGCTTCTCCAATCTCAATCAGGCCGCAAGCGAGACTTGATTGTGACGCTTCGCAATCTGATGAAGATCAACCCCACCGCTGAATGGGCGGTAAAACTTGGAAAGATTTACAACGAACTCGGTCAGACTGATGAAGCCATCACCACATTCAAGAAAGCTATCGAAATGGCCCCCGCCGACCCGTCACCACATTATGCTCTGATAGAACTTTTTCGAGAAAAAGGCCAGCATGAAAAGGTCATCGAGTCGTATCAAACGATCTTGCAGACCGATCCAAGCAATCTTCAGGCGCACCTTGAACTTGGCCAGATGTACAAACAACTTGGACGGGCAGAAGAACAGATTGTATCCCTGAACAACGCCATTGCGCTTGGAGCCCACGAACCGATGCTGTTCCTCGAATTGGGTGATTTGTTACAGCAGGCCAATAAAAACCAGGAAGCAAGCCAGGCTTTGCGTCAGGCAAAAGAACTGGCTCCCGGAAACGAAAAGATTTCCTTGAGGCTCGTTGAAATTTACCTATCGTCCAACAACCCCAACTCGGCCGTCCAGGAGCTTGAAGAACTGCGCCAACGAGACCCTGAACGGATCGATTATTACATCATGCTTTCAAAGATCTACCAAGGAAGGCGTGAGTTCGAACAAGCGCTCGACATTCTTACGCAGGCTAAAAACCTCGACCCACAGAACATCGAGGTCGGGCTTGAGCTCGGCCGGCTGTACGTAGGCCGGGAGAATTACGCCGAAGCCATTCAGATCATGAAAGATCTA
>MNYA01000316.1:0-8674 GCA_001872985.1 bacterium CG2_30_54_10
AGCATCGTTTGTCATTCCGAACGAATGTGAGGAATCTCGCTTTATGTTGAGAATCAGCTAATGCCCCTTCTTTTTGAGCGGATACAATCAAGGAGGCTAACCCATGATACGCGTTTCAAATCAGTGGATGGTCAACTCTTTCTTGAGGGTTTTGAACCGTAACAATGAAGAGCTGAACAAAACCCAGATTCAGATCAGCTCAGGAAAGCAGATTCAAAAACCATCTGAGAATCCTGTCAACAACGCCCTCGCCATGCAGCACAAGACCGACATTTTCGAATCGGGCCAGTTCACCAAAAACATCGCCCGGACAACCGAATGGCTGGACAACACCGACAGTGCGCTGACCGATACCGAATCCACACTTCAGAGAGTTCGCGAGCTTGCCGTCCAAGGAGCTAATGATACCCTCGTTCAAATTGACCGGGACGCCATCGCCAAGGAGATCGACCAGCTCATGCAGCACATGGTGGATATCGCAAACACCGATATCGGCGGGGAATTCCTCTTTGCAGGTGACGATGTTAAAAGCAAGCCTTTCAAGATCATGACCGGCCAAAACCCCGATTCGATGACAAACATTGTCACCTATTCATTCGGTGAAACCCGCAAGGATCTCAACCTTCCTAACATTACCGACATCGTTTACAACGGCGACGGCAAAAAAATGGCAACCGAGATCGAGAAGGGTGTTCTCCTCGATAAAAACATCAGCGGCTCCGAACTGTTTTTCCGTAGCCAACCGATAACTCCCCAGCCGACCTTCCGGAACGAGGTTTCGCCCTTGAACGGCAGTCTTCCAGTTCAGATGCTCAACGGCGGTCGGGGAATGCAGCCAGGGATCATCATTGTCACGGACTCCAACGGCATCGATCGGAAGATCGATCTGAAAACAGCCCGGCGACTCGATGACGTGATCTGGGATATCAACGCAACCGGATCGTTCCAGGCCGGAATCGAGGAAGTTCCCTCAAACACCGCGGTCAACCTTGGAATCTACAAGAATGCCGGTTCCACAAACGAACTCGTCGGGCTGTCCGATCCGGCGATGGATTCAGTAAACACCCCGCTTTCAAGCCTTAACTCAGGACAGGGTGTAGACCTCGGCTTTCTGAGCATCAACACACGCGACGGCCTCAATCACAGAGTTGACCTCACCAGCGCCACGACCGTGCAGGATGTTATTGGCCTGATAAATGGAATCGACGGCGGAGCCGCAGTGGAAGCAAAATACGACATGGTCCATCGGCGCCTCGAGATCACCGACAAAACCGGCGGGCGCGGCGATTTTTCGATCGAGTCGAAAAAAAATCAATTTTTTGTAAAAGATCTTCCGGCGCACGTTGCGGCGGATCTTGGAATTCAGACCGATGTCGGCGCTGCGAACACGATCGTTTCCACTTTTGATTCGGCAATTCAGTCGGTAGCGACGCCGTTCTCATTTTTCAACGGTGGAAAGGGCGTGGAACCAGGTTTCATCAACATAACCCGCCATGATGGGGTTTCCGCTCAGATAGATCTTCAGGCTGCCGGAAGCATGCAGGGTGCGATCGATGCCATCAATTCCCATCCGAATTTTGCTGATGCTCAGCTTGTCGCAAGTTTTGATACGGTCACCAATCGCTTGGTGATCAACGATTCCTCGGTGGGCGCCTCCAATTTTGCGATTCAGGAAGTCAACGGCATCAATCCGATTAAAATCCGGGAAGTCACGACAATCGCGAAGAACTTAGGGTTGCTCCAATCATCGCAGGGCGGAACGATCGTAGGCGATTCGATTCAACCTCCGGGATTGACGGCGGCATCACTGCTTTCGACAATCGTTCCCGCGCCTGAAATGGGTTTCATGAATATCCGCGGCCCCGACGGTCAACCGGTGAAGATCGACCTTTCCGCCGCCACCACGATTCAGGACGTTCTCGATCGCATCAACGAGACGCAGAAATTCACGGCCAACTGGGATACCGTGAACAATCGATTCGTCGTCACCGACCCTGCCGATGTCACGGACAGCCACGGGCTACGCATTGAAGAGTTTTCCAACACAGCCAGGGATCTTGGCCTGATCGAGGGAACCAGCAATTATACGAGCGATACCATCACGGGCGCTCCGATTTTCGTGAAGCCGCTTCCCACCCTGATTGGTTCGCTGGATCTCAATCCGGCCGTTGAAGGCGATACCGAACTTCGAACTCTCAACGCCAACCGCACCTTCAATACAGGCGTGAATCTTGGATTCATCAGAATCACCGACAAGGCCGGTAATTTCAAAGCTATCGATCTTCGAGGTTCAAATACCATCAAGGATGTACTCGATCGGATCAACGATCCCGCAAACGGCTTGTACATCGAAGCAAAGATCAACAGTTCAAAAGACGGACTGGAAATCATCGACAAGAATAATGGCGCCACCGGGCGCTTGGAAGTCATCGACGTCGATTCCTCAGCCGCTGCCGACCTTGGAATTCTCGGCTCGACGGTTGATTTGAGGCTCGTAGGGAAGGATGTCGATCCCGCGGTGAGCGATACCACCCGGATTTCCGCACTACGCAGCGGTGAAGGCGGAGTCCCGATGGGGAAAATCTACATCCAGAGCGGTGAATTCTCCGGAGAAATCGATCTGACCGGCGTGAAGACCGTTGGGGAACTGATCGACAAGCTTTCCGGAACCGACGAACGGTTCAATATCGCCGCCTGGGTCAGCGAAGACGGGAAACGGTTGAACCTCAGCAACACCAAAGATCAGCCATACATCAAGGTTCGCGACCTTGAAGCAGGGGAACCCGCATCCGCTTCCGCCTTAGGGCTTGGTGGTTCCCGAAGCATATTCGAAACTCTTGCGGACCTTCGGGACAACCTGTTCCGAAACGACGGAACCGCAATCTCAGAACAAAGCATAAAGCTTGTCCAGGAGGACATCGAGCGAACTCTCAAGCTCCACGCCGAGGTCGGGGTTCGCACGAACCGAACGACCGCGGCAAAAGAAAAGCAGGATAATCTGACTTTAAACCTAAACAAAATGCTCGATGTGGTCGAAAACGTGGATATGACGGAAGCCATTATCCGGATGACCCAACTTCAGACTGCCTTCCAGGCAGCGCTGCAGACCGGAGCGAAGATTCTCCAGATTTCATTGATGGATTTCCTGAGATAGCGGAGAGAATACTTAATATGAAGATCCAGACCTCGAGATTCGGCGAAATCGAGATCAACAAAGAAGATATCGTCGAGTTTCCTGAAGGCCTGTTGGGATTTGAGAGGGCTCGCCGTTTCATTGTCCTGAACACTCAAGATGGCGGACCATTCCGCTGGCTGCAATCGACGGAAATTCCTGACTTGGCTTTTGTCGTGATTGAACCCCTTCAATTCATGTTCTCCTACGATCTGGAGATTTCGGATTCCGATGTCGCCTTTCTCGGCGTGAAAGCCGCGGAAGACGTTCTTTTATACGGCATCGTCACCATTCCGGAAAATCCCCGTGACATGACGGCCAATCTCCAAGGGCCCTTGGTGATCAACATCAAGTCAAGGAAGGCCCGGCAAATCGTTTCCGCGAATTCCTCCCATTCCCTGAAAACCGGCATCATTTCAGAGATGGAAAAAAGAGCCCAAAAGCTCAAGGAAAGCCAGGCTACTCAGGCTTCTCAGGCTTCTCAAGCTCCCCAAGTCCCCGAAACTCCCCAAGCCGCCCCCAAAGCTTCCAAAGCCCCCGAATCTCCCAAAGCTCCTCAGGCGACTCCCAAGAAGGGGGGCAAGGGCTGATGCTGGTATTGACGCGAAGAATCAACGAGAAAATCATCATCGGGGACGAAATCGAGATTGTCCTGGTGGATATAGGAAAAGATCAGGTCAAGATTGGAATCAACGCACCAAAGAACATAAAGGTTCATCGCCGCGAGGTGTACGAGGAGATCCAGCGTGAAAACAGGCTGGCGGCCAAGACCAAGAGCCTTGATGCATTGAAATCTTTGCCCCAGGAGATTTTGAAGAATCTCGAAAAAAAGTCCAAATAGCAGATATTCACACGAGCGAGGCTCGAACGGAGTGAAAACGACCGATAATCGGATTTAACCGCCGGAATTCGCCCTAATGGAACAGGTCTACGCTTTCCGATGGTACCAATAGACGGGGTGAGATAGAACGATAAGGATAGATAAGACACCCCGAGAATGTATGGAGGCAAAATATGTCCCTGAGAATCAACACCAACGTCACCGCTCTTACTGCACACTCGAACTTGGTCAACAACGATGACAGATTGTCTGGTTCAATCGAGCGACTATCCTCTGGACTTCGCATCAATCGAGCAGCCGACGATGCAGCGGGATTGACCATTTCCGAAAAGCTGCGGACCCAGGTCAGGGGCATCAATCGGGCCATTCTGAATGTCCAGGATGGCATCAGCCTCATTCAGACAGCCGAAGGCGCCCTGAATGAGATCCAGTCAATGTTGCAACGCATGCGAGAACTCGCCTTGCAGTCCGCCAACGACACATTGACGTCAACCGATCGGATGGAGATCCAGAAGGAAGTCCAGCAGTTGAAGGACGACATCAACCGGATCTCCTATGGAACCGAGTTCAACACTCGCAAACTCCTTGACGGCACAGGCACCGCGGCCATTACAACAACTGATCCCACCAATCTCGATGGGGTGGTCGCCGGCGGTGTGTTGACCTTCTCCGACTTTTCGGTGGTGGTCTACCCGCAATCCAAAACCGTTCCCGGAGTCGGCGAGGTGGTAATGCGTGGAACCCCGCAAGAACAGCGGTCAGCCTATTTCGTCCGCACTGACGGAGTTATCGCCTCCGGAGGAACCACCCTCCAGTCGATCACAAATTTTTACGACAATAACGGCACCTTCATTCTCGATTTGCCTCAAACCCTTTACACGCAGGGCGACAACCACCAAGGCAATCTCGTCGTCAGCAAAGACATCACCCTGGATCAGTTAGCCGCACGCATACAGGCGGCCACAACCACCGATCAGCTTGGAGGCGGCCTTCACTTCGAGGGTTCGACGACGGAATTCAGCACCTTCGATGGGAATAACGGGCAGTTGATCACCACCTCCGGGAAAAACGGCAAGATTGGCCGAATCAGCTTCACTGGCGAAGAAAACCTGGTCAAAGCCCTTGGCTTTCAGGAGATTGTCTCTCCCGAGGATCCTGTCTATTCAATTGCCGTGACCAACATTGGGGTTCCACCGTATCTGCGGAACACATTGACAACCCAGATAGCAGGCCATCGCGCCGCCGGCCTGATCGAAGGCGTCGACCTGGTCTTCCAGCCGCCTACCGAAGCCTTCGTAGAAACCCAATCGGCAAGCCTTGGAATCTCAATTCCAGCCGCCTTCACTTTCGGAATAGGCGATTCCAACGGCATGAGCGCTGCGACGAACATTGTGGCCATTTCAGTCGGCTCCGGGGCTTTCAGCATGGGTCAGATTGCCTCGATAATTGATGGGCAGCTTGTGATTGCCAGTAGTTCCGTGCGTGCGAGAATAAACGATTCCTATGCCATCGAGTTCTATACGCTCAACACCGGTTCGGCCGCGTGGGTCGATGTAATAAGCGCTTCCGCAAATGTCCTCGGTATAATAAACGGCCGCTATAGCGGGAGCGGCGGGGGAGGCGCTTCCATTCGGGGGACGCAGCGGGTAACCAATTTTGTCTATTCAGCCAGCAATTTGGCTTTCAGTATTACTGATGCTCACAACATTAATTCCTCCACTCAGATCAATCTAACCTCCAACTACACTGCCGGCGGTCTCGACTCGATCGTCGATACTATCAACGCTCAGCTTTCTTTGAGTCCTCTCAAGGTTGAGGCTGTAAACAACAACGGTTACCTTCAGTTGCGATCCCTCGAAACAGGCGTTGAATCATTCTTCAGCATCGTCGACGCGAGTGCCGGCGCCTCTCTCGATCTCAATTTGTTTATCAACCCCGGTGGCGCCCTGGGCGGAACGGACGGTAATCCTGCCGATCAGAATTTTGAGTTTGACGCGGGCGCGACTTTCTATGGGTTTGTAGTTGCCGAAGATACAGCAAGCTTAGCTGCGGACACGCTTTCGTTCGGTATTTCCGATCTTGATGGGGCTGGAATGACAATCAATGTTCCGTCAGGAGTGGCGACGGCAGGGGCTTCTTTCCGAAACCTGGCCAGTATTGTCAATCTTGTGAATTCAGCCGCCAACACACTTGCGGTGAAAGTTAACGCCGCGATCGATACCGCGACCCAGACCATCCGCTTCTTTTCAACCACCCCTGGAAAAGATGGGGTCGTTACAGTCGTTGAACTTGGGAGCCCCGATTCCCTGAATACGGTGAAATCGGTTTTCGATTTCGACGCAAAATCCTATAAAAACGGGTCGGGAAACTACGCCTTCACGCTTCACATCAAGGATGCGTCGATACAGTTCCAAATAGGGCCGAACCAGGGGCATACGGCAAAATCGAACATCGTTCGCACCGACGTCCGGGCCTTGGGGATAGAAGATCTCGACCTCACCAACATTCGCCTTTCCGAAGAGGCGATCGGCCTGATCGACAAGGCTTTGCAGAAAGTCTCCTCGGAACGTGCCAAACTGGGCGCGATCGAGAACCGAATGACCTACACGACCAACAGTCTGAGAGTCAGCCTGCAGAACATGTCAGCATCCGAATCCCGGATCCGCGATGTCGACATGGCCCGTGAAGTCATCGAGTTGACGCGGTTCCAGGTTCTGCAGCAGTCCAGCAACGCCATGTTGGCCCAGGCTAATGCCACCCCGAAGAGCGTCCTCGACCTCTTGAGATAATGGGGTTGACCGAATTTGGAAGGAAAAAGATGAAAATGAGCTATCATCGGGCGAATTTCAACGATAAGCACGGTTAAACATTGAAAAAACGGTGAAAGATCGATTTAATCAGGTGCGCAAATTCAACGAAAGCAGCCGATATTAAATAAGAGATACGGAAAAGTAGTTTTTTTTACGAGCCTGAACTGGGTAGACTGAAAGGGGGACCGAAGCCGAAAACACTTTTTGCTGGTTCTGACCGATTTCGGCCCGCGCAAGGACGCGTGGGCGTAAGATTCAAGGAGGAATCGAAATGTCTCTTCGCATTAATCAGAACGTAATATCCCTCAAAACGCAAGGCATCCTTGCGGGGACTTCCGATCGACTCGAAAAATCGATCGAGAAACTCAGTTCAGGCCTGCGGATCAACCGGGCCGCCGATGATGCCGCCGGCTTGGCGATCAGCGAAAAACTCAGAAGGCAGATCCGCGGTTTGTCGCGTGCGGTTTTGAACGCTCAGGACGGCATCTCCATGATCCAGACCGGAGAAGGCGCCCTCAACGAATCTCACAGCATTCTGCAGCGCATGCGTGAGCTGGCCATCCAGTCGAGCAACGACACTCTGACCAGCAACGACCGCCTGGAAATCCAGAAAGAGGTCGTGCAGCTCCGCGATGACCTCAACCGGATCGCCCACAACACCGAGTTCAACACAAAGAAGCTTCTCGATGGAAGCCAGACGGCCCTGTTCAGTTCATCTTCGCAAGCGGTGAAGGGCCTTGTGGTGACCGATGGTGTCACCGCCGGGGATTCCGAGGTAAGCATCGCACTGATCACCGGCGGAATTTCCCAAATGCAGCGCAGCCAGATATTCACCCTCAAAGACAATGCTTCGACCCTTGCCAGCGGTGGAACCCAGTTGCAGAGCATTGGGCAGTTTTACGACACAAACGGTGTGTTCGTTCTCGAAAGCCCAATGGCTGTAACCCTGAGCGGCAGCTCCAAGACCACCAGTGTAACGATTGATGGCCAGATGACCTTGGACAAGCTGGCGGCCGTTCTTCAAAGTGCCCTGGTCGGCAGCACCGGTCTTGGCATGACCAACACAAAGGTCAGCGTGGTCAACACTTCCCAGAGCTCCATGGCTGGGGTTGGTGGCTACCTTCAACTGATTTCCGGCTCTATCGGAGAGAATGGAAATGTTGCCATCGCGGCTGACCAGACGGTTCAGAATGCTCTGGGTTTTGCGATCACCCGAGCGTCGAAGAACAACCTGGTCGAGGTCACTCAGCGTGATTCGTTTGGGAGCATAACAAGGGTTCGAACCGACTCGGACCGGGTCACCGGCCTTCTGAATGGCATCGATATAAAATTCACATCCCAGGCTGCACAGGTTGCTGGAACCAACGGATTGCAGGAAGGGCTGAGAGTGTCTGTCGACCAAACCTTCACCATCTCCGTCGGTGGAGGAGCGGGCATGAGTTTGCTGGTCACCATAGGCAACGGAGTGGCATCGCACGCCGGCTACACCATGGAGGGAATAGCCAGGAGCATGAATGCCCAGTTTGCTCCGGTCGCCGTACTGACTGGTTTGAACGCTACAGTTGTCGGTGGAGAGATCCGAATTTCCTACAATAGGCCTGCCACCGCGGCAGCCAGCGTAAGTACCAATATCAACATTACCGGGGCCACAACAGGAGCCGCAACGATCGGATTGTCGGATGGAACTTACGCCGGCTTCGTGGATGCGGTCAAGGACAAGAACTTTTCCAGTTGGGGTTTCAACAAATACTTCGACTCCGGCTTAACCACCATCTCATCTGGATCCACCGCCATGTTTACCCTTAGTGATGGAAACGGTGGAACGATAACCGCCCTTGCGTTCAATACGAT
>MNYA01000316.1:8689-10685 GCA_001872985.1 bacterium CG2_30_54_10
AACCGTTGCCGACATGGTTTTCTTCTCGAATTTCCAAGCCAGCGTGAACGAGCAATTGAATGCTGCAACCATTGGAATGAGAGTTGACCAGATCGGGGGAGCCATCGCCTTCACTTCCACCCGGGTCGGTAAAGAGAATGTCGATGGTGCTGCGGCAATTTCCAGCCAGGTAAGCTTTAAGACAAGCGGAAGCGAGAGTATCTTCCTGCAGAGTGCCATCTGGAACCAGTTCGGGATCATGGATGGGACGGCAAAAGGCAGCGGCGACAAGAACTTCATGGTTCATATCGTTGCTGAAGATCCGCAGTTCCAAATCGGTGCTGACCAGGGCCAAGCGATGAGGGTGAGCCTGAGCAACATGTCGGCCGAGGCGCTGGGGGTCGACAACCTCGACATGACAAGCATTGCCGGGTCTGCTACGGCGCTGGGCAGGATCAACAAGGCAATCGATAAGGTCTCCGGAGAACGCTCCAAGCTTGGCGCATTCCAGAACCGCCTGGAATACGCGATCAACAATCTGCGCACTACCAGCAGTAACCTGACCTCTGCCGAGTCGCGCATCCGCGATACGGATATCGCGGCGGAAATGATCGAATTCACTCGCAACCAGATCGTCTCTCAGTCCGGAACGGCCATGCTCGCACAGGCGAACCTGGTACCGCAGGGCGTTCTGCAGTTGTTGAGATAATGAGGTAATGAGGTAATGGATGATCGGGTATGGTGACGAATCGTGAACCTGGTGATCTCTGACGGAAAAAACGCCCTCACCCCGGCCCCTCCCATAAGCGAGCGCCGGGGTGAGGGGGCCTTCGCCCCGCGCCCGGGCCCCCGCCGCCTAAGGGCATGGCCTTTTTGCGATGTGGCGGCCCAAAGTGGCAGCGGCTTCCGGCCGCTGCGGCGGGGGCTTCCAGCCTCCGCCGCTTTTCGGGCCTCCCAACGAAGCCGGAGTTGGTTAACAACCTCAACATGCTTCAAAGGTCACACCCTTGCCTTAGGTCTGAGCAAGGCCGGTGGCTGATGGAACGCAGGTTCGGATCCGACTAAGTTGGAATTCTTTAAACAAGGAGGTGAGTAGTGTGGAAATCGGTAGTGTGAATCCGACCAATCCCCCGGTTGTCACAATTCCCGGAATGGGTAAGAGCGAGCCTGTGCCGACGCTTCCAACGGCCGGTTCGCCAACTCCCATGGAACAGGAGGCGCTCGAGGCCGCGAAGGATGCCCAAAATCCTGAAAAGCAGCGGGCAAAAGTCGAAGATGCCGTCGACAAACTCAACAAGGCTTCCCTAATCTTCGACCGCTCCTTACGCTTCCAGATCCATAGCGGGACCAAGGAAACGATGGTCTCGGTGGTTGATATGAACAACCAGCATGTGATCCGTGAAATCCCTTCGAAAGAGGTTCTCGACATTGTGTCGAGGATGAACGATTATTTGGGCATGATCTTCGACAAAAAAGCCTGAAAGGGGATATCATCGCAATATGCGGTGCCTGAACAGCCCCTAGTCTGGAGGCAGACAAATGGTTACCAGCATCACAAGAAACTGGGTCGGTGGCCTTACGTCCGGTATGGACACGCAGGGCCTCATCGATAAGATGATGACGGCCGAACGCATTCCAATGGACCGCCTCGAACAGAAGCGGGGTGTTTTGACGTTCCAGAAGTCTCTTCTTCAGGAAGTCAATTTGAAGCTGTTCGAGTTACAAAACAAGGCCACCGACCTTACTTTTTCCCGAACATTCAACACGAAAAAAGTCTCCTCCACCAATGACCGGGCTGTTTCTGGGTCAGCCAACACCTCCGCGAAGGTGGGGAGTTACACTCTTAGGATAAAACAACTGGCCACCGCGACCAAGGTAGGTTCGGCAACCAAGCTTGCGGGGCCGCTCGAGACAGGGCATTCCCTTCAGAGCGTTAATCCGCTGGGAGGCTCGAGCACCGAGCTCGGCAGCATCGGTGTTACCCCCGGAGATCTCCAGGTCAGCGTCTTCGGCGGCG
>MNYA01000388.1 GCA_001872985.1 bacterium CG2_30_54_10
AAAGAAAAGCCCGGGGAAGAAAATGACTACAAAAAACTGTAGCATTCGGTTTGCTGATGCCATGGCCACCCTCTACCCAGATTATTGCGGAAGAGGCCGGGGAGAGGGTCTGAAAGAACGATCGGTTGTCTCATCTCAATAATTGGGGGAAATCACGAAAGTAGATCGAAGGGCGCAAGGCACCCGGCCGCGGGGAGTGCAACACGCGAATTCACTTTGCATGTCAAGAGGGGATGCATACCCATGCACGCTAAATCAGGGATAGGTTGTCATTCCGAACGAATATGAGAGATCTGATGAATACCAGATTTCCCCCTTTGGGCGAAATGACAAAAGATGGATTTTAATTAAGCGCATTCGGGGCGCGTGCCCCCCTCTTTTTGAAAATTACGATCGGTTGAATTAATTCACTTTCCCCCATGTCTGCGATAACCCCCATAGCACTTGGCCACGAAGAGCGAACCTTTTGGAAATACAAATACAAATTCATAAAGAATCGAGTTGTTCTCCGTCCAACGGTGCGGGGAGGCTTCTCGCGGCAGGTGTTTTCATCGGGTTCTTTCTACTTTTCCAATTAGGGGCAAGGCAGAATTTCCTTCAGGATCCCGGAACATTTTTCCATACCCGGGTCGGGCAACTTATTCTCGAAGAAGGGCAGCTTCCGAGGCAGGATCGGTTTACCTTCCCCTACCAGGGACAACGATGGATTGCCCAACAATGGCTCGGCGAAGTGATCCTGGCGGCATTGTACAAATTCGGTGGATTTGACACACAGGTATTCATAGCCATCTTCCTTCTTGCCTGCCTCTATGCCTGGCTTGCCCTGAGAATTTACCGTGCGGGGATGACATTCCTTTTGACCCTGCTCATGATTACTTTGGTGGTGGCCGCATCGAGCCACCATTTTCTGGTGCGCCCCCTTCTTGCCAGCATTTTATTTCAAGCCCTTGTTTCGGCCCTTCTTTTGGAAGTCGAGCGCTGTCGGGCGGGGCTGGCTTGTCTCTGGTTTCTTCCGATTGCGATCGCGATTTGGGCAAACGTCCACGGCGCCGTATTGGGCGGGGTGATGACGATCGGACTGACCGGGATCGGCTGGGGCTTTCTTTTTCTGACCGGAAGACCGGGCCCGCTGTCTTCCTGGAGAGGCGTCCGAACCGCGGCGATTCCCATGGCTGCATGCATTCCAGCGCTTCTTGCAACACCATACGGATTGGATATGTTCGATGCCTGGGGCGAAATCGTCAACTCGCCGCTCATCGGGCAGTTGATCGTCGAGCACCGGCCGATGCTTACGTTGCCTCAGGGCTGGGCGGTTCTTCCCCTCGCGGTTTCATTCACCCTTCTGTCGATTGGTGCGCTCAGAGAGCGCCTGGTTGTAGGCTGGGCGTTTCCGTTGGTCTGGCTTTTGCTCGCATTTACGAAGATCCGACACGCGCCGATCTTCGCGGTTACTGCAGCGGTCGCCCTTCCCGACCTGTTCCAGGTTTCCCGATTCCGGAAATGGCTGGATGAAAGATGGCAGATCGAGACTTTCAGGATCCGCGCGAATGTCATGAAGGGAAGTTTGAACGGCGGGTTCGGTCTCACCGCAGCTTTGGCGATGCTCCTTTTGCTCATTGGGCTCGTCTTTCAGGGTTCAGACGTCAACCTGCCGATTCTGGGAACCGGATGGGTTTCTCCTCCTGCCGATCGATGGCCCGAGGCCGTCCGGCCCGTGATTTTCTCATTTTCTGAACGGGCACCGGACGGAACCCCAATTTTCAATGAATTGTTTTTCGGCGGATACCTCGCATTTCAAGCCCCGCGCCTTAGAACCTTCATTGATGACCGCTGCGAACTGGCCAAAGACCGGGGATTGTCGGATTATGTTCGGGGAATGGCCGACCCTGAGATCATTTCGGGATGGCAGAAAAAGTATTGCTTCAAGGCAGCCCTCACCAAACCAGGTTCTCCATTCGACGTCTGGTTTTCCAAAGCCGTTGGTTGGGAAATGATCGCATCCTCGACGGCCGGAAACTGGTTCGAATGGCGACCATGACCGCGCTGCCGTGCAAGTATCATCTCAATAACCGAGGGAAATCATGAAAGCAGACCTGAAGGCGCAAGGCGCCCGACCGCAAGGCGCCCGACCGCAAGGCGCCCGACTGCGGGGAGCGAGACACGCGAATTCACTTCGCGTGTCGAAAGGGGGCGCGTGCCTCCTCTATTTGAGAAGTTACTAACGGAACATGACTGGCCAACAATCCTCAATTGATGCCGTAAAGAACAGACTGGCAATGCGGGCGGGCTTCGCTTTTATTGGGGGGATTGTTCTATCGATTTTTCTGGGAGCCGACAAATTCCAGTGGGATGCGCAAACCTATTGGTGGGCAGGACGTGCATGGTGGCTGGGCCAGCAAGCGTACGATCCCGAAGTTCTTTCAAAATTGGCCGGCAAGAACATTCTGCCGTTTGTTTATCCACCGACCATTTTGCCTTTTCTGGGTGTTATCTCCATTCTTCCGGAAGCCTTTTTCCTGGCGCTTTTTCCGCTATCCAAGGTTGTTGTATTTTATCTGCTACTTCGCTGTTGGAACGAGATACTCCGAACGGATCGGGCCAGGCTTTTGTGGTTTTCGCTTCTTGGCTTCCAGGGCGCATTGTTCATCGATTTCCGGGCGGGGAATGTCAGTGTATTCGAGGCGCTCCTTATCTGGATTGGCTTGAAGGCATGGATCGATGAGCGGCCTTTGGCTTTCGCGGTTCCGATTGTTCTGGTTGGCCAGGTGAAGATTCTTCCCCTTGCATTCCTGGGTTTGTTCCTATGGGATAAAAGGCACGGATGGTCGAGAATTCTTCTCGCCGTGGGAGTTCTTGGCGCCGCGAACGGCCTGATGATCTGGCTTTGGCCTGACCGATGGAGATTGTTCGGACATGTTTTGACCTTGATCGAGGAATCTGGCGCTACCAATCCATGCCAGCTCGAGTTCTGGAAATCCCTCATCGGCGCCTCGGCAGGATTTTGGTTGTATTGCGGGTTCTCACTCGTGGTAGCCCGGCTGACCTGGCAGATGGGGAATTCGGCTGCGAAGACAGGAACCGAGGGCCGACGCCGTGCGGTTTTTCTGGCTTGCCTGACCTACGCACTTCTGGCGCCGAGGTTCAAGGACTATTCTTTCCTGCTTTTGATCCCTTCCGCGATCGGCTCATTCGACCTCAATTTTCGATCGAAATTTCTGGAATGGTCATTCCTTGCATTCGGTCTGGTTCCGCTTACACCTCTTCCCAAAATCATTCCCGGTTTCACGGGTTACATTCCTGTCGCCTGGGTGGTCTTTTTCTGGCTTTTCACGATACTTTCCGAGCGTAACTATCAAAAATCACTGAATTCTTTGTAGGTGCAAGCAGGCGGTTGGTAAGAACTTCACTTGTTTGGAAATTGCCACTGTGCTAAGATGTGCCCTAGGAGTCCGCAACATGCTGGAAGGTCGTTGCCCCCTGTGTCTTCAGACCCGGCACTACGATATCGAAAACAAGCATTACTGCCGGTTTCAGAACACTGAGCGCCTGGTTTGCGCGGAATGCCTCAAGGAAATTGAAGATCATCTTAGGCCTACATGGCAGATCGTGGCCAGGCGGGTGTTTCCCCGGTGCACGAAAAACCTTTGACCGCCCTGTGCCGAGTCTGGAATTCGGCCTTTGACTCAACAGAAGTCCAACCGCGAAAATTCTTTTCAGGTTTGAAATTTGAATGAAACTTTCTCCGAATACCTTTGCTCAGCTCCGGGACTTTCTATCCCATGAGTATGGCCTCTTTTTCGAGGCCTCAAAAGTAACATTCCTCGAGAACCGCATCCTGCCCTTCATAGAAAAACTCAATTGCATCGATATGAACCAGTTCATCGCGAAGATCAAAGAATTCCCCGACCAGCGCAGAGAGCTGTTAGATGCCTTGACCACTAACGAAACCTGGTTTTTCAGGCACCCACGGCACTTTGACATACTCCGGGAAGAGATTCTTTTACCATTGATTCGAGCAAGGCAGAAGGCTGGGCCACGGGAAATCTCGATTTGGTCCGCCGGATCATCCATAGGCGCGGAAACGTTCTCGATCGCCATCACTGTTCGAGAGGCGCTCCTCGACCTGCCTGGCTGGGAAGCCCGAATAATCGGAAGTGACATCTCTGCCGAGGCAATTCAAAGGGCAAACAAGGCGGTCTTTTCCTCTAAAGAATTGAATCTTCTTTCTCCCATCCTAATGAACAGATATTTTTTCCCTCAGTCCGCCGAAGGCTTCAAGGTAAAACCCGAGATCCGTTCCATGGTTGCCTTTGAACGGATGAATCTCCTTGACCCCTGGCCAAATCGTGTCTTCGATGTGATCTTCTGCCGGAATACGATGATCTATTTTCACGAGGGAACAAAGGCCACGCTGACTGAGCGGTTTTTCCAGGCACTGGTTCCAGGCGGGACGTTTTTCACAAGCGCGACCGAAACCCTCCATTGGAAAGGGGAAAATGCCTTCGAGAAGATTTTCATCCGCGGGGAATACGTCTACCGCAAGCGCACGCATGGGAGGCCCTTCGTTCTTTACAGGTTCCGAACTCCGGCCGACCTCTTGCGGGCCTTGAACATTCTTGTTAAGCACAACTTCGAGTATCAGTTGTTGAACATTCCCCAAGAGTCCCCAAATCAGCCTCGGAAGGCCATCTTTATCGCCAAGGCTTTCCAGAAAAAGGTCGAGGAAGTCTTCGCCAACGCTGCCCTGAAAGCATCCAGACGGGAAGAAGTCATCAGGCAGTAACTTCTCAATAAAGGGCTGTTCCTCTTCCGCACCTCTGCCGATAACAGACTCGGGGGCTTTATGACCGAAAAGGAATTTTCGTCGGTTCGAATCAGGGTTACCGTCCTCATGAAGCATGAAGATGGCCGACTGATAATGGTTCGACACAACAAGGCCGGGCGCCGTTACTGGTTGCTTCCGGGGGGTGGGCAAATCCCTGGAGAATCTCTCGAGGCGGCGGCTCATCGGGAGTTGTTCGAAGAGGTCCGGGTGACCGCCGCGGGCTTTCGTTTCCTGGCGCTCCGGGAAAGCATGGATCCGGCATCTGGAAGACACATCCAATTTCCCATTTTCGAGGCGCTCGGCGCGGACCTTTCCAAAATGCAAGTCGGTGAGGATCCCAGGGTTGAAGGAATCGACTGGTTCGGGCCTGATGAAATCGGCACGCGGCCGATCTTCCCCCATTTTCCGGAAGACCTGGTTCGGCTTGCCCGTGGGGAATCCATCGATCCATTCAAAACACTTCTCTGGATCCCCTGACAGGAGGAAAGCATGAGAGAGCAAAAATTCGAGCAGATCATCAAAGATTCCAAAAAGCGGATCAGCGCTAATCCCAGGGACTTTTTTGCCTATTACCAGCTTGCGCGAGCTTTCGAAATGCTTGGAGAAACCGAAGAAGCGATAAACGTTTTCAGGGAAGCCATTTCAATTAACCCCAAAGATGCCTACGCTCACAATTTCCTCGGGTTGTCTTTCCGGAACAAAGGTCTGGTCAATGAGGCGATAACCGAGTTCAAAAAGGCGATAATGTACAACAACAACTACGCCTTTCCTTACGCCAACCTTGGAGTCATTTACAAACACAAGGGAATGTACGACGAGGCCATTATCCGCTTTAAGAAGGCCATTTCGCTTAAACCCGATTTCGCCTTCGCACACCTGCAGCTTGGGCTCATTTTTAAACTGAAAAAACTGTATGAGGAAGCAATAGTCCGTTTCAGAAATGCTATCGATCTGAACCACGACTATGCCTACGCCCACTTTGCCCAGGGCTCGACTTTTCTTGAGGTCGGCCGCTCCAAGAAGGCTATCGTAGAGTTCAAAAAAGCCGTTCTGCTTAATCCCCAGGACTCGTACGCACTCTGCCAGCTCGGCCGGGCCTACGTTTGCACCCGACAATACGATGAAGCAGTCGTGACACTGAAACATTCAATTGACATCAATCCGGAGAATGCATACACCTTTCTCAACCTTGGCTTGGCACACTTTTACAGCAACAGGTTCGACGAATGTATCGATTCTCTCAGGCGTGTTCTGGACATCGATCCTGGCCTCGTAGAGGCCCGAGTGATCCTTGGCCAGACTCAATTCCGCAAATCCATGGATGACGCCGCCCTTGCCGAGTTCCGGCGTGCTCTCAAACTCGACCCCAAATTTCCCCGCCTGCATTTTCTCATCGGAACGGTACTTCGTAAGAAAGGCGAGACACAGAAGGCGATCGATGAATTCCGTTTCGAAAATGGACTGAACCCGAACGATGCCGAGCTGCACCTGAACCTGGGACTTGCTTACAAAGATCGGGGGATGCTCGACGAAGCGGTCGGCGAACTCAAGAGGGCGCTCTTTCTCGACACTTCCCTGAATCGCGCTCATGATCTGCTCGGGGAGATCTACGATGTTAAGGGACAGTGCGAAATGGCCGTCACACATTGGCGAAAAGCAGCCGAACTTCGGAAAAAGCATGAGGGCCAGGAATCTTCCGAGAAAGTTCACCAGTCTGTGCCTGCCAAAACGGAACTCGACCTGATGATCGAACGGTACAAGGCCGAGATCATGAACAATCAGAACAACGCCGAAGCCCATTACAAGCTCGCTTCAGCGTACAAGAACAAAGAGATGTTCGAAGAGGCCATTATCGAGTTTCGCAAGGTTCTGAGCATCAATCCTTACGATTCCTTCGCCCACTACAATCTTGAAGTCATCTATCGGATGAAGGGAATCGACGACCAAAACCTGATTCGCTGGAAACGATCCGTTGCTATCAATCCCGAAAACGCAGGAGCACACTATCGACTCGGTTTGGCTTTCAAAGAGAAGGGAATGCTCGACGAAGCCATCCGGGAATGGGAAAAAGCCATCGCGATCGATCCCGAGTTTTCCCACGCACACCTTCAGCTCGGAATTGCCTACAAAAGCACCGGCCACTCCGACGAGGCCATCAAGTCATGGCATCGCACAATCGAACTTGACCCCGATTTCAGGGAAGCATTC
Source organism: bacterium CG2_30_54_10 (assembly GCA_001872985.1). GTDB lineage: Bacteria > Muiribacteriota > Ozemobacteria > Ozemobacterales > Ozemobacteraceae > CG2-30-54-10. The sequence goes on from MNYA01000388.1 coordinate 7,034, forward strand.
TTCCACCTTGGAAAAGCCTATTTCAATCAGGGTATGCTCGAAGAAGCGGTGCAGGCAATCAAAAAGGCCATCAAGCTCAACCCGGATGACGTCGAAAGCCGCTTTGTCCTTGGCCTCGTCTATAAAAACAACGGAATGCAGGAAGAAGCCCGCGAGATTCTCGAGGAACTCCTCCGGCTCAAGGAAGACCATGTTCCTGCTCTGATCTGCCTCGGCGCTGTCTACAAGAGCTTGAACCAGACGGAAAACGCACTGAACTGTGTTATGATGGCCATCCGCCTTGACCCTAAACAGTTTTTCGCCCACTACCTTCTGGGAACGATCTTCCGTTCCCTCGGCGATCTCCCAAGATCCGAGGGATCCTTCAAAAAGTCGATTGAATTGAACCCCGAAGACGCCTTCTCGCAGTATAGTCTTGGGGTCATCTACAAAAATTCGGGCCGTCTGCAAATGGCCATCCGGGCCTTTTCAAAGGCAATCGAACTCGATTCCGACGACGCCTACTCATATTCTCATCTTGGAATGTCCTTTTACGAGCAGGGGCAACTCGATGAAGCGATAATTGCCTTCACGCATGCCATCGAGATCAATCCCGAGGATTCCTACGCCCTCTACAACCTCGGAATGGCCCACATGGACCACCACGACCCTGACGCCGCCATCGAGACCCTCGTCAGGGTCGTCAACCTTACCCCGCAAGATCCCTATGCCTGTTTCAATCTTGGGCTGGCTTACGAAGAAAAAAAACTCGCTCCGGAGGCGAAAGCCTGCTTCCAGAAGGCCAATCAGCATGCCCCCAAGAACTCCCAGATCGGCCGCTTCGTTCACGAAGCGCTGGCCCGTCTCAAGTAAATGTTTGCCGTTCTGACTAAAAACATTTCATGAATACGAGAATCCAACGAAAAAACCTATCCGGAAACTGGTTCCCCGGAATTTTTCTGCTGACTATGGGTTTGATTCTTCTCGGCTGCGACACCGGAAACAACGTGACTCCGCGCGAGGGCACGCTCGAAGGAACCGTAACCGACAAAGCAGGAACCGCCATCGAAAATGTCCTGGTAAGCTGGGTGCAAGACCCCACCAGGTGGGGACGCTCCGACAGTAAAGGCAAGTTCCTCGTTGCCGGGATTGGATTCGGAGATCAGGATTTCAGCGCCGAACTTGCGGCATATCGGACAACATATTTCAAGGCTCACATCTACTCCGGATCGACCTCTATCATTCAAAAAGTCGTGATGGAAACTTCTTCCTTCGATTTCCGTGACATCAAGGTTGATGCGGTTTCCGCGACTACCGCGGTAATCTCTTGGAAAACCACTGACTATACCAACGGCGTGATCGAGTTTGGTGGAACCGAGAGCCTTGGCTGGACAGCGAGGGAAACCGCTAATCAGTATGCTACCGTCCATTCAGTGCGGATTCCCGACCTCAAGCCGACCACCACTTATTTCTTCAAGATCGTTGCCTCCCGCCAGAACCGGCCTTCTGAAACCTCACCGGTGCAATCTTTTGCCACTTTGGCGACCTATGACGATCTTGAGGCGCCGGCAACGCCACAAGGGGTTACCGCCGCTCTGACCGAACAACAAAACCAAGTCACAATATTCTGGGCGCCCAGCTCCGATCGCGACCTGAAAGGCTACCGGATCTACCGAAACGAGAGTGCTCTTACGAGCTTCGCTGCCATCGACAGCACGTTGATCGCGAAAGGCCAGGAGCGTTACATTGATGCCGGGGTTACGCCCGGAAAAAAGCTTTATTACAAAGTTTCCGCCGTAGATCTTGCCGGAAATGAAAGCGGCCCTTCCGAGACAGTATCAATGGTAATTCCCGGAAATCTTACCCAGGAGATAACCTGGATTCGCGCAAACAACCCTTACCTTCTGTCTGGAGACCTCACCATTGCTGACACCGGCATTCTTCGCATTGATCCCGGAGTTGAAGTCATGATGACGGGTTACGACGCCCTGAGAAGCGGAAATCCAAATCAGGTGGAGATCAATGTCTCGGGAACTCTCGTTGCAAGCGCGGGATCGGATAATCCGATCACATTTTCGTCCGAAAATCCGATGCCCAACGCCGGAGATTGGGGTGGAATTAAATTTTCCCAAGCCTCGACCGGTGAATCCGCACTGGTGAACGTAACGATCGCCTATGCTGGAACAGGATTGACGATTTCCTCCGCCAGCGGAACCTTCGCCGATTTTTCGATCCTTCATTGTCAAACAGGTTTGATTGCCAGCAAAAATGCCGATCTCACCCTTGCAAGCATTTCCCTCAGTTTCTGTCAGAGCGGCATGGAGATCTATGACAATCAAAGAGCGGTTATCGACTCCTGCACTTTGTACCATTGTCTGAAAGGGCTTTCTTCGGCAAGGAACGATACGATTCGCATGGTAGGAAACAACTTCATCGAGTACATCGATTTCGGTTTGACCACCGATGAAATTGGAGGAAGCGTCAGCGTAACGAACAATCTTTTCGTGTCGCGCCTGGGGCTGGGGATCCACGTTTTGAAATTTCCTCCTTCGGTGACTTACAATACCATCGATTCCCCTTATGGAATTCGTGTAGACCAGGGAAATCCCCTCATCGAGAAAAATATTCTGGTCGCAGATAGCAGCCTCGGAGGAAAGGGAATCACAGGGATCGAGAACCTTTCGAGGCTTTTGCCGGTCCCGGTGCTTGGGGCGAATAACATCGTAGGTTTCCCGGTCGGAAATGACTACGTAGGGTGCGCATCGGGCGCTGGAAGCCTATCCAGCGAGCCGTTGTTCATGAAGGATACGGGTTCGACCCAATATGATTACCGCCTTCGGACAGGTTTTCCGGACAATCTCGATCCATGGGGAATCCGCAGGACCATTTCTCCGATGTGAGTATGCGGTAGCTTTACCACAAGATGAGTACACTTACCTCAGCCTCCGGCCTCAATTTCCCTTTGCAGAGGCCTTATGTCTTTGCAAGTGGCTTCCAATGAGGTTTGCCGTTGTTACCCAAGTCTGGCATACCTTTTGCAAGCGTATGAGACTGGCCAGCGGCCAAAAATTACAAGGAGGAACACCATGGAACTTCTCAAGCGCTTCGTACAGGAAGAAAAAGGACAAGGACTTGTTGAATACGCTCTGATCATCGGCCTCATTGCTATCGTTGCGATCGCCGCCCTGACCCTTTCCGGAAACAGCGTCAGCAACATGTTCGGCTCAATCGGATCCACCCTCAACTCCGCTTCCTAAAGAATCGGTTTAACAAGAAACTCCCGGGGAACCCAGTTCCCTGGGAGTTTCTTGTTATTCGATTCAATGTAAGTGTTTAGCCTTCTGAAGCGAATACCTCGAAACCTTGCTCCAACAGACACTTTGGAAAATTTTCACGATGGCAATCGATGACTGAGCAAAACATTGATCTGATCGACGTTTGAGGCAGTTTAACTTCAGACCGCTAAACTCATTGGGCGCATTCCAAAAAAGAGGTAGCCGGTCGAAAGAACAGCAGTGGCAGCGCATCAACGAAGAAGGTGTGTCGTATCTACTCAATAATTCGGGGTAATTTTG
>MNYA01000378.1 GCA_001872985.1 bacterium CG2_30_54_10
TTCGGAAAATGCAAAATCAATCCGCAAAGATTTTCGAGATTCTTCAGATTGAACCAACCTCCGTTGAAACTCTAATTTTTGCTCAATTTATCACCGCTGCAAAAAAATGTTAGATGCCTGTAAAACGCTGGATCGGAGCTGATCTCCGCATCTCAGAAAAGCTTGGCATGAAACCTGCGTAAAATTCATTGACAGGGTACGTTCGGCATGGTATAATCCGAAACCATTTTTATACTTAGCTTTGAATGGAAGGTTTTGGGTCATCCAGGGAGCCCACCAGGAATTGATTAGACATCCAAAAAAAGAGAAGGCTTTCTCCCAAAAAAACGGGGGAAGCTTTTTCGTTTTCGACTTGGTTTTGTTTTGTGTTTTTTCCGGCGTGTTTCGCCGACTTTTTTCCTTTCACGAGAATTTTCCTTTTTGTTTTCGCGCTCAGGCATGAAGCTATTTGATCGTTAAGGAGCAAGGCAGAATATGGCAACCCAACAGCCTGGAATCGAGCGGGTCCTGATGGCGGATAAAAGAGCTTTTCGAGACATTCCGAATTTGATTGACATACAGCTCAAATCTTTCGAATGGTTTCTCCAACCCGGTAAGAGCCCTGGCGATCACAAGAAGCAGGGTCTTCAAGAGGTCTTCCTTGAGATTTTCCCCATCCAGGATTACGTTGGAAACCTCTGCCTGGAGTACATTGACTACTCGCTTGGCCTTGCGATGTGCAAAAATTGCCCTCAGGCGAAACTCAACAAAAAGTGCCTTTTCGATGACTGCAGCTTCACCGAAAAAGACTGCGAGATTGCCTTTATCGGGGATCACCCCTTTAGGGTTAAACTCACCCCTGACCAGTGCCGTAAGCGTGATTTCACCTACTCCCTTCCTCTCAATATCAAAGTGCAGTTGATCATGCAACAAACCGGTGAAGTTAAAGAACAAGAAATTTTTCTCGTAAATCTTCCGTGCATGACTGAACGCGGAACATTCATTATCAATGGCGCTGAGCGTGTTGTTGTCAGCCAGTTGCACCGCTCCCCCGGCGTGTATTTCAGCCAGAACCGCCCCAAGAAGATGTATTCAGCCAAGATCGTCCCCTACCGCGGCGCCTGGATGGAATTCGAATTAGACCTGATGAAAGACGCCATTTTTGTCCGCCTCGACCGAAAGCGAAAAATACCGATCACAACCTTCTTGCGGTCGATCGGTTTTTCAACGGACGAAGATATCGTTGACCTCTTTGACAAGAACGAAACCATTGTGAACTCGTTGAAATTCGATAAGCAGTCCGTTCATCAGAGCGACAACCCCGAAAAAATTTCAAAGATGGTTATGGAATCGCTGAAGGTCATATTCTCCAAATTGCGCCAGGGCGATCTGTTCGTTGAAGAAAATGCTCGAACTCTTATCCGCGGATTGTTCTTCGACCCCAAGAAATACGACCTCGGTGATGTTGGCCGCTACAAAGTGAATAAGAAACTTCGCCTTGCCGACCGGTTATCCGACCAGATCATCTACAAAGATCTTCTGAATCCCGCAACCAAGGAAGTCCTGGTCGCGATGGACGAGAAAGTCACCAAACGCAAAGCATCTGAGATCGAGTCTCTCGAACTTCCGGCTTACATCAGGTTGGGCGAAGGCAAGTCAGGCTACCGGATCATGTATAACCCACCGTGTGCCTCAGTTAGCGTCAAAAACGCCGAAAAAGGCCTCGTTACCCTGGTCGGGCGTTCCGCTTTCGAAAGCATAGTCAACCCCAAAACCGGCGAGATCGTTGTCGAACGCGGTCAGGAAATCACTGAGGAGTCAACCAAACTGCTTCTTGAAATGGGTATCCAGGAAGTAAAGGTTCAGAAAGACCGAGTGCTTTGCTTCGAAGATGTGATCGGTGTCATTCGTTATCTGATCGATCTATCCAACGGAATAGGCCGGCTCGATGATATCGATCATCTGTCCAACCGGCGCATCAGACGCTGCGGCGAGCTTCTCCAGAATCAGTTCCGGATCTCTCTTTCCCGTATGGAACGCGTCATCAAAGAACGAATGACTATCCACGATCTCGATAGCTATACCCCTCAGCTTTTGATCAATACACGGCCCGTTTCCGCGGTCGTCGACGAATTTTTCGGAAGTTCGCAGCTTTCCCAATTCATGGATCAGACCAATCCGCTTGCCGAGCTTACCCATAAGCGTCGGTTGTCGGCCCTTGGGCCGGGCGGCTTGAAGCGGGAGCGTGCCGGTTTCGAAGTTCGCGATGTTCATCCAACACATGACGGCCGCATCTGCCCCATCGAAACCCCTGAAGGACCTAACGCCGGGCTGATCGCGAGTCTTGCGGTTTATGCCAAGGTTGATGAATATGGTTTCATCACCACTCCGTTGTGCAAGCTCGACGAGGATACCGGCAAGGTGAACTTCCGGGATCTCGAGTACAAAGACGCTTACGATGAGGACCGATTCAAGGTCGCTCAACCCGATATCCATTTCAACGAAAATGGGACGATCGCCCAGGAAATCGTTCCGGTTAAATATTACAGGGATGACTACGAGTTTGAATATGTAAACAAGAGCGAGGTCGAATACGTCAAGTTCTCCCCGCTTCAGATGGTAAGCGTAGCTTCCGCGCTCATTCCCTTCCTCGAACATGACGATGCCAACCGCGCTCTTATGGGCACCAATATGCAGCGGCAGGCGGTTCCCTTGATCAAAACCGAACCCGCAATCGTCGGAACCGGCCTCGAACCCAGGGCCGCACATGATTCCGGCGCAATGCTTCTTTGCCGCAGTTCCGGAACGGTTGATTACGTTGACGCCAACATCGTCAAGATCAAGCGTGCAAGCCGCCGGAAAGACGATGAAAAGATTGCGCTCACCGAGCAGACCTTCCGTAAGAATCAGGGTCGCAAGATCATGGATACTGTTGTCGATTCGCTAACCGGAGAGGTCATCATTGAAGCCGGGATGCCGCTTGACATCACTTACCTGAACCGAATGGCCTCTCTTTGCCAGGAAGTTCGGCTTCAACAGGAATCGATCGATACCTACCCCCTCCAAAAGTTCATGCGGTCAAACCAGGGAACCTGCATCAATCAGAAATCCATCGTTCAGATAGGCGACAAGGTTCGTCCGGGAAGCGTTCTGGCAGATGGCCCGGCAACATCTCATGGAGAGCTGGCCCTAGGCCGGAACGTCCTGGTGGCCTTCATGCCCTGGGAGGGCTACAACTTCGAAGATGCGATTATTCTCTCCGAGAGAATGACAAAAGACGACGTCTTTACCTCGATCCATATCGAAGAATATGAAGTTGATGCTCGTGACACCAAACTTGGGCCCGAGGAAATTACCCGTGACATCCCGAATGTCGGCGAGGAAGCCCTCAGTAACCTCAACGCCGATGGAGTTATCTGCATCGGAGCGGAAGTCGAGTCCGGAGACATTCTGGTCGGGAAGGTCACCCCGAAAGGAGAAACTGAACTGACGGCGGAAGACAAGCTTCTTCGCGCGATCTTTGGCGAGAAGGCCCGAGAGGTTCGAAACACCTCTTTGACCGTTCCTCATGGTGAAAGAGGCAAGATTGTCGACGTCATGGTTTTCTCTCGGGATAACGGAGATGAACTCCAATATGGCGTAAACAAGCTTGTCCGTGTTTTCGTCGCCCAGAAGCGCAAGATCACCGTCGGGGACAAGATGGCCGGGCGCCATGGGAACAAAGGTGTCATCTCGAAGATCGTTCCGGTTGAGGATATGCCTTATTTAGCGGATGGTCGCCCGATCGACATCATCCTGAACCCGCTGGGGGTTCCTTCCCGCATGAATGTCGGCCAGGTTCTTGAAACCAACCTCGGATGGGCCGGGGAGGTTCTGAACAAGAGATTTTACACTTCGGTTTTCAACAATGGCCGTTCGATCAAGAACGAAGATTTCGTCATCGACCAGTTGAGAATCGCTAATGATAAAGACCCCATGAAACTTGTTGACACCGATGGCAAAGCCTGGCTCTACGATGGCCGCACCGGAGACAAGTTCCACAAGCGGATCATGGTCGGTGTCATCTATATACTGAAACTTGCGCACCTCGTTGACGACAAGATGCACGCCCGTTCCACCGGGCCGTACAGCCTCGTCACCCAGCAGCCCCTTGGCGGCAAAGCCCAGTTCGGCGGCCAGCGCTTCGGAGAAATGGAAGTTTGGGCTCTCGAAGCCTACGGCGCTGCGCATATCCTCCAGGAACTGCTCACGGTTAAATCCGATGATGTCGAGGGCCGCGTCCAGGTCTATGAAACGATCATCAAGGGCAAGAACATCATGAAACCCGGAATTCCTGAATCGTTCAAAGTCGTCATTTCCGAACTTCAAAGCCTGTGTCTCCAAGTGGATCTCAAAAAAGATTCCCGCGAAGTGCCGCTTCTCGATGGCACCGAGCGTGTTCTCCCTCATTCTGATTCAGAAGCCGAGACCGATGATTGGGATGAGGAGGGCGGTGGTGAAGAGCCTGAAGACGAGGATCTCCCTGCCGGCGAGGGTGATGATGACGACGAAAGCGAAGAGAGCGATTCCGAGGACGAAGCCGAGTAAACCGGCAGTTGAGCTCGAAATAAGGAGAATTGACCGATGTTAGACATGGATAAATTCGATGCAATTCAGATCAGCATTGCCTCCCCGGAAAAGATCCGCTCCTGGTCCTACGGGGAAGTAAAAAAGCCGGAGACTATCAATTATCGCACCCACAAACCCGAGCGCGATGGTTTGTTCTGCGAGCGTATTTTCGGTCCTCAGAAAGACTGGGAGTGCTTTTGCGGAAAGTACAAGAGCATCCGTTATCGTGGAATCATCTGCGAGCGTTGTAATGTTGAAATCACCAAGGCTGCGGTTCGTCGGGAGCGGATGGGGCACATCCAGTTGGTCACCCCAGTTGTACATATCTGGTATTCGAAGGGAAGCCCCAATTACATTGCCCTTTTGCTTGACATTTCGGCCCGCGATCTTGAAAAGGTGCTTTACTTTCAGAGCTACATCGTCGTTGACCCTGGAAACCTGCCTCTTTCAAAAAAGCAATTGCTCCCCGAAGAGGGAAGCGGCGGCGAAATGGGATATCGTGAACTTCGCGAAAAATACGGTGATATGTTCGTCGCCAAAATGGGTGCTGAAGCCATCAAAGACCTTCTGGCTGAGATCGACCTCAAGAAGCTTGAGACCGAACTGACCGTTCAACTCAGAACCGCGACCGGAACCCGAAAACTTCACCTTCTCAAGCGGATGGAATTGGTCAAATGGTATGTGGCATCAATTAGCCGCCCTGAATGGATGGTTCTCGAAGTTATCCCCGTGATTCCCCCCGATCTTCGCCCCATGGTTCAACTAGATGGCGGTCGATTTGCCACCAGTGATCTGAACGACCTCTATCGCCGGGTTATCAATCGGAACAACCGGCTCAAGCGGCTGATCAAACTCCAGGCGCCCGATATCATCATCAAAAATGAGAAACGAATGCTCCAGGAGGCGGTCAACGCATTGGTTGACAATGGTCGCCGCGGGAAGCTCGTGACTGGGCCGAACAACCGCCCGCTAAAATCCTTGACCGACATGCTCAAGGGAAAACAGGGCCGCTTCCGTCAGAACCTTCTAGGGAAGCGGGTTGACTATTCGGGCCGCTCCGTCATCGTCGTCGGGCCTCGCTTGAAGCTCCATCAGGCGGGTTTGCCGAAGAAGATGGCTCTTGAGCTGTTCAAGCCTTTTGTCATGAATCGGCTCGTTCAGAAGGGCATCGCACATAATATCAAGAGCGCGAAGAAAATGATCGAACGCGAGAAGTTCGAAGTCTGGGACATTCTCGAGGACGTTATAAGACATCATCCCATCATGCTGAACCGCGCCCCAACTCTGCATCGGTTGGGCATTCAGGCATTTGAGCCGGTCCTTATCGAGGGAAAGGCGATTCAAATTCATCCTCTGGTCTGCAGCGCTTATAATGCCGACTTCGATGGTGACCAGATGGCTGTTCATGTTCCATTGCTGCTTGATGCCCAGATTGAAGCCCGAATGCTGATGCTTTCCAGTAACAACATCTTGAAACCCGCTGATGGCCGCCCAGTCTGCCATCCGACCCAGGATATGACGATCGGGTTGTTCTACCTCACCATCGAAAGAACCGAAGGTGGGGATTACCCGACCATGGATCTTTCGATCGAAAAAGGTGGAACTTGGGAGAAGCTGTTGCTGAATCCCGGACGTCCATTCGACTTACGTCTTGCTGATGAGATCCAGGATGTGGAGGGAGCCCAAATTCTCGACCAGGGAACGGTAATCGACTCCTCTGAAGTCGTCGAAAAACTGAAGAAAGCCAAGATCACCGAAATCGCAGTTTTTAAACCACCCGTTTTCATGACCGCTGATGAGGCTGTGAATGCCTATGAAACCGGCCAGTTCAATCTTCAATTCCCCATCTACATTCATAGAAGCGCCTTCTCGGAAGGAAAGATCCTCAGCATCCTTGGCCCGGAAGACCCGAAGAGCCGGAGGAATTGCTACCTTCGCACCACCATCGGAAGGATTATTTTTAATGACGCTCTTCCCGATGAATTCCCGTTCCAGAATGTTCAGGTGCGAAAGGAAACGGTTTCCAACACGATCAAACGGTTGTTCTTCTTGTTCCCCCTGGACGCAGTCGGGGCGACCCTCGACAAGACAAAAGATCTCGGGTTCAAGTTTGCAACCCTATCAGGGCTGACCATCTCCATGGCAGATATGGCTATTCCCCCGAAGAAAAAAGAGATACTCGACCGCGCCGACCAAAGTGCCCTCAAAGTAAAAGAACGTTGGGAGCTAGGCGAGATTTCTCGCGATGAACGGAAACAAACGGAAATCAACATTTGGACCAAGGCAACTGAGGATGTTTCCGACGATCTGCTTGATGTTTTCGAGTCAACAGCCAAGACAGGCGAATACAACCCGGTTTACATGATGGCATTCTCTGGCGCTCGCGGAAACATGCAGCAGATACGTCAACTCGCAGCCATGCGCGGACTGATGTCAAATCCAAAAGGCGACATTCTTGCCTTCCCGATCAAAGCTAACTTCCGCGAAGGCCTTACTCAGGCTGAATACTTCATTTCCACTTATGGCGCACGCAAGGGCTTGGTCGATACCGCCCTCCGAACCGCTGACTCCGGCTACCTTACCCGACGCCTTGTCGATGTTGCCCAGGATGTCGTCATTACCATTCTCGATTGCAAGACCGTCCATGGAATCGAGATCTTCCCCATCAGGCAGACCAGAACCTCCAACAATATCCTGGTCGATGACATCGTCGTTCCGATGCGCTACCGTCTTGCCGGCCGCGTTCTCTCTAAAAACTGCGTCAATCCCGTTACGGGGCATGGTGCTTCCGTTACCGTTGATGGCAATGAGATCAAGCTGGTGGCCGGCTTGTATTGCACTGATGATATCGCCGCCGAAATTGAAAATATATGTGAGGTTCTCGTTCCATTAGCCAAGGTCAAACCCGGAATGATTGTGGCCGAACAGATGATCGACCCCAAGACCAACCGGGTTATTTTGCGACCGGATCGCGTCCTGAATGAACCCATCCTGCGGAGGATTGAAGAGACGGATATTACCGAAATCAAAATCCGTATGGTAGTGACCATTCGCAGCCCTCTTACCTGTCGTGCAAAGTCGGGCATCTGTCAAACCTGCTACGGAGCCGATCTGGCGACTGGCGGCCTTGTAGACCTTGGAGAGGCGGTCGGCATCATCGCGGCCCAGTCCATTGGCGAGCCCGGAACGCAGCTTACCATGAGAACCTTCCATCTTGGCGGCGTCGCTCTTGCCCAGCGCTCGTTCATCAAGGCACGCACTGCCGGTGTCATCAGGTTCGATCACCTTCGCTTGGCAAAGATCCATGACCGGGCGAAGTTTGAAATCGGTTCCGGAACAGAGACCTTCGACAAAACCGAGTTCGACCAGAATATCCGCGAAGTCGTCGTCGGCGGCCAGGTTGTCATCGAAGGTAAGGGGGGGCGCAAAGATCGCACCCATATTCCGGTCGGCGCTGATATGAAGGTACGAGAAGGAGACAAGGTTTCTCCGGGGAAACCCCTCGCTGAATACAATCCAAACAATGTCGTTTCCGGTTACACCGGGGAAGTCATTTTCGAGCACCTCGATCTCAAAGATGGCATGGTCGTTTCGGAAAGCGGCATCGTCCAGATCGCAACCCAGGAGTTCGACCAGGTCAAGAAAGAATTCATCATTGAGGAATACAAAATCCCTCAGGGCGCCACCCTCAAAGTCGGTGACAACGATATCATTCACGCCGGTAACGTTCTGGCTGAAATTTCGGCCGAACAACATGCCGCAATTGCCCGCGTTGATGGCACCGTGAAATTTGAGAACATTCGCGTCAAGAACCGCCAGGTCATTAGCGACAACGGGATGGTATTCATCTTCCCCAAAGATGTCGATCCCGCCAGGGATAGAAAGGAATACCCGTTGCCGCGTGGCGTCAAGGAAGCTCGCGATTTGACCGTCAAGACCGGCGGAATGATTCTCAACATCAAAAATGGGGATCCGGTTTCGCCTGGTGAACGGCTCCTTTCCGTCGTCTCCGAGGCGGAGGGGATCCTCCATCTTTCCGCGAACGGAACCGCCCTGGCAGTTTCCAAGGATGTCGTTGAGGAGTTCGAGTTCAAAGGTGAACTGGAAGCCAGGATCGACAAGAAAAATCAGGAGCTTTCGCTTATCGCCCCTATCTCCGGTGTTGTCCGGACGATCAGCGAGAAGAGTGCGGCGAACAAAACTCTCGATCGAAAACGCGTTATCATCAAGAATGAGATCGAGTATTCCGTTCCCCGCGGCGTTATATTACGGCCGAAAGAAAATTGCAAAATACCGAATGGCCAGGACGTCCTTGATGGTGGGGAGCTAACCACCAAGATGGTGATCCAGGCAGAGATCGACGGTGTCGCTGAACTTGTCCACGCAAAGGCTGAGAAGCGTGTCCACCTGATTTCCGAAGATCTTGGAATTCTCAACAATGCTGTTCTTTCACGGCCCTTGATGAACAAGGACACCGAGGAAGAGTTGGCTGCCTCAGGCATCAAGATCGACGAAGATCTTCTTGCGATTATCAACGAACATCGTTCCGAAATCCGTGAGATCTACCTCCTTGCCGGGGAAACCGATGCGGTAAATATCCGCGGCGAAGACCAAACCATCCAATACATCATACCGCCAGGAGGCCAAATTGCCGTTGACGATGGACAACTGGTAAAAGCCGGGGACAAGGTTGTTTCCGATATAGATCCGATCAAGAGTGAGATCACCGGAAAGGTCAACTACATCTATGGTTACAATAAGGTGATCTGCGAGGAAATCATCGAAAAGATCCTGGTGTACTCGGGTGTGGAGTTCAGTTACCCGGCCACTCTTAATTTGAAATTCGAGCGCACCGCGGTGAAGGGCGGCGAATTGACCGCTGTTCCGATTCCGTTCGAAGAAATTGAACAGATGGATCCGGATGAAGCGACCGGGGGTTCAGGCATTCGCCTTCGCCAGCGCGTAACGCACGAGAAGAAGTACAAGATCACCCGCGAAATGGCCGCTGCTCTCTCGGTACTTGTAAAAGATGGTCAGAAAATCAAGGAGGGACAGACACTTGCAGCGATGACCTCGTCGAACAAGGGTGTCGTCCTTCTTGAAAGAATGCTCTCCAAAGAAGGAAAAACCAAGACCACCATCAACAAAATCGTCATTCAGCCAGGGGAGGCCTATCAGATTCTCGATGGCGCCGAACTCCGCATCGAAGACGGCCAAGAGGTAAAAAAAGGCGAAATTATCGCAAAGTGGGGCCTCGCAGGCAGGAAGACCACCGATATCATTCAGGGTCTTCCTCGGGTGGCCGAGTTGTTCGAGGTGCGGCGTCCCAAGAAAGAAGCCGTCATCTCGGAAGAGGCTGGAATTATCAAGATTTCAGGGACAACTATCTCGATCACTGACATCAATACCAACGTAGAAAAGCCGATACGAGTTCAGTATGCTGCTCCAGGGCTTGTGGTACATGATGGCGAATACATTGAAGCCGGTGACTCGATCACCGACGGAAAGGTCTTCCCAAAAAAGTTGGTCAAGGTGGTCGGTCTTCCCAATGCCCGCAGATACCTGATCGACGAGATCCAGCGCGTGTACCGCGATCAAGGCGTCAGCATCAACGATAAGCACCTGGAGATCATCGTGCGACAAATGCTTCGCAAGATTAACATCACCGATCCGGGTGATACCGAATTCCTTCCCAATGAATCGATTCATGTGAAAAACTTCGAAGATAAGGTACACCGGATGACACAGGCTAAGAAACGCCCTCCAAGCGGTTATCCGATGATTCAGGGAATCACCAAGGCTTCTCTGACCACCGATAGCTTTATCTCCGCTGCCTCCTTCCAGGAGACAACCCGGGTTTTGACCAAAGCGGCCATTAAATCCAAGGTCGATTTCCTGAAGGGTTTGAAAGAGAACCTGATCATTGGGAAGCTGATCCCCGCTGGAACCGGGCTTTCCATTAAACATAAGGTGACCTT
>MNYA01000401.1:0-7579 GCA_001872985.1 bacterium CG2_30_54_10
CTACGGTCCCTACTTTTGGGACGACGATGGCCTTTCAGGACCCGGAAACACTATCAGCATTGATGTTTGGCCTCCCACATCCCTCCTCGGAATAGTTCTGGATCCGACTGCTGCTACCGGCATTGGCGGTGTCTACAAGAATGGAGATCATCTCAAGTTCACGATAACCTTTACCGATGCCGACGCCATAGCCTTGCCGCCCCGCGTCGACGTCTTTGCCGATCTGACCACTCTCGACCTCGGCAACCATGTTCGCCTGACATCCTCCGGAGGCGGGGTATTCCCATACGATCAGCAAATTCCAACCAACCGTGAACTCAACGGTGCCGCCTTTTCGATTCTGGCGATCGACGATGCCGGAAACCGCAAAACCCCCGCATCCGCTATCAGTTACGACACTCGGATTCCCGAGTTCCAATCCTGCACCGCAACCAATCTTAGCGGAACCTCTTACGTAAAGGCGGGCGATCAGATCAAGATCACCGCGGTCATCAAAAACTTCGACAACGAAACGCTCGAGGCTTCCCATTCGGTTCTGATCCCCGGCAGCCCGGCCGCGATGACCAAGGTCTCGACCTCCGGAACCACCGCTACTTTCGAATATACCTTTCAGGTTGCCTCCGGATCGAACATTGACAGCAGCTTCGTCCGCTTCGACGTCCGAGCAGTCGACGACGCAGGAAATGAATTTACCCGATCGACCAACGCTCTTGCTTTCGATACCATTCCTCCCGGCTTCCAGAGTGCAAACGTCTTTATCATCGAGAAAAGCGGCGTGATAGACGTCACCACCGCCATAATCGGGGACACCCTGCACTTCTACGGAAATCTGGACCCCCCCCTCGATCCGGGAGTGGGGGACACCGTCATGATCGACCTCTCCGCCATCGGCGGTGTCAGCAATCAGATCATGACCTTCGGCCCGGCATCGACGGACTTCGAACTGTACTACGATGTCCATCAATACACATCGGAGAACAACGTCCCCCGGGCATTCATCGTAACGGCCACCGACAAAGCCAACAACAAGGTATACCGTTATACTCTCCCGGTCATCTACGTTGACAACCTGCCTCCATCGATCAGCGGAGGGCAGTTGCAGAAGGTGACCGCGGGCGGCGGCGTGGCCAAACTCGACGACACAATCGGAATTCAGGCGAACGTGACGAACCCTGACGGCGGGTCCATCTGGACCGATCTGGGTCAGGTCGGCGGAGCTGCAAGCAGCACGCTCACGCCCTACGGGGGTTCGACCTATCGGATCGAACACATCATCACCCAGCCCACATCGGGATACACGGCGATCGATACATCCAAGCTCTATCGCATCTATGCCACCGATGATGCCGGAAACCTCGTTTACACTGACACCAACACCCTCGGAATCGACAACGAGCCTCCGGTGATTCTGATCGCAACCTATACGGTCACTCCCAACTTCTCATCGGGCCACCCCTGGGTTAAGGTCAACGATACAGTCAAATTCCTCGTAAGTCTGGCAAGTTCTTCCGCCAATCCCCACGACGGGGAAACGGTCACGATGAACCTTTCCGGAATCGGTGGAACTACAAACCAGTCATTGACCTATGACGGTGTCGGAACCTTCACATTCCAGATGTTGGTTGCCGCCGGCTCACTCAACAATGACACCTACTTAACCGCCGTGGCCAGGGACAACGCCGGGAACACTGATACAGAGCCGGTTCTTGTCCATATCGACAACGTCGCTCCAACCCCCGGGCCGATGACCGTCAACTTCCTGACCGACATGGCGAAGGCCGGTGCGGTTAACCTCGGAGATCGTCTTGAATTCATCATTCCCGTGGCCGATCCTGACTTCGGAACATGTACTCTCGACCTGTCCCTGGTGGGCAGCTCCAGTTCCTCGATATTGAATTATGATTCGGTCCTTTCCAGGTATTACCTGGTCTACGATACCGCAACCGCGACCGTAGAAAACGCAGGCTATGTGTTCCGCGCCGTAGTGACCGACAAGGCCGGGAACTCCATGAATTCACTCTCAGGCAGCTTCGAGGTCGACTGCGTGCCTCCGATCGTTAATTACGCATCCATGACCCTCATCAACCTCCTCGGAAGCTCGACCGTGGCGAATGTCGGCGACAAAATCACTATCACCGCAAAGGTGGACCGGGTCAGAATGGACGGCGGAACACCGGTTGTCAATCTCACCACGATCGGCGGAAACGGCGCTCAGATCCTATACGACGACGGCGCCCACGATGACGGCGGAGCGACCGACGGAATCTTCGGTTTCACCCAGGTCGTGAAAACGGGAACTTCCGACGGACTTCCGGTCGCATTCATAGTCGAACTTACCGACAACGCCGGAAACCGCGTCGCGGCGACGACCGAGGCGGTCTACGTCGATAATCAGCCTCTGATCATCACCTCTTTCGTTGCCGCGCAAACATTCGATAACAACGGAAACACCGTCGTCGACCTTGATGGCTATTACACCACATACCCGATCGTCGCCACCGATGTCACCCGAATGACGGTCAACATCACGGGAAATACAACCGATTTTGGAAGCCTCACCATCGACCTGCTCCCCCTCGGAATCAACGATTCCGCCCGGATCATGCCCGTCACTACAGTCCCTGGCGGCTGGACGTCGGTCGCTTCCTACTCTCCCTTCGCCGGAACGACGAACCGGGAAAACATCACCTTCAGGGTTACCCTTACCGATGTCAACGGGAACACCACCATTGCCACAAGCGCCCAGAGCTTGCTTGTGGACAATCAGCCTCCCACTCTCCAGGTCTACCCGATCTCTTTCGTCGTCGACCAGGGCCGCCTTAACGAAGCCAATGAAATGGATGTGATCCGCCTCAAGGTAAGGCTTCAGAACCATGACGGCATTCTTCCCCAACTCGATCTTACGAATCTCTACTTCGACAATGGCCTTCCACCACCGTCTCCGATCCTTTTCCCTCCCGGCGGGCCCAACGAATATTCCTATGACTGGACAGTCCCCCCGGGTCTCGGAACCCTGGCTTCACTCACGATCCTCGCCTACGACCAGTCCGGAAACATGGTGGTCGGATACACGAATGTCATCCGCTTCCTTTCCAAGAAACCCAGCATAATGGGCTTCCCCGACACGCGGTGCGACCTCGCCTCCGACGTCGTCCCGCTCAACCTTCCAAACCGGATCGCCAACCCGGGCGACCAGGTCAAGATCACCTGCGTCCTGAACTCGGCCTACAACGCCACGAATAACCCCCCGGCCACCGTCCTCGCCGATGTCCGAAGCATCGTAAACTCCAGCAACGATGACGAGTTTAGCCAGTACAACGACGGAAACTTCTCGACCTTCTGGAGTCTGCTGACTTACCAATCCCCCATCGCAAGCGGCGGCCCCTTCGTCTATTCCCGGGTATACACCGTTCAGAAAAGCAACACCGATACGACCCTGGCCAGCTTCTCGGTGAAAGTCGTCCATCCGGACACCACCGCGATAACCATGGCCAGTTCGACGATCCAGTGCGACCCCGCCAACCCCTTCGGAATCGATTCTCAGGTTCCTTACATTTCCCAGGGGGGCTTCCATTTATTCAACGATCACGGAGATAACGTTTCCTCGGGGGCAATGAACATCGGTGACACCATGCGCGTCTGGGCTACGATCAAAGACTTCCCGGATCCGGGTTCGGCCTCAGTGATCCTCGAATATCCCACCGCCCCTTACGCTGGATTCTACAAGGCGCGTCTCGAACAGATCCCCGACACCGAGGACTGGCAGGCGTTCTTCGACATCGCCACAGGCGGCGTCAGCGAATGGCCGATCCTCGACGAACTCACACCAAGAGTCGAGATCATGGTTTCTGACGATGCCGACAACATGGGGCCGGTCTTCGTCCTTCCTCCAGGAACCTTCACCATCGACACCGATCCTCCGATCATCAAAAGCGCTCAGTTGCTGGTTTCCAACCCCCAGAATCTCGAAAACTGGCTTGCGAACATCGGAGACGGCTTCCCTTCAAGCCGCGGAGACCAGAAGGACAATGACAGCATCATCGCCTCCGTGACGGTCGCAACCATTTCCGATCTCATTCTCCCAAAAAAAGGTAGGGCATGGGTGGATTTCTCAACTCTCCAAGGCTCCACCACCTGGGCTCTCTCCACTCTTTTCGCGCCCCGAACGCTGTATTCGAACCCCTTCGCTCTGGCGACCCAGACGTTCGAGTTTGCCACAAGAACCTTCAACATCTACGTCCGCGACCAGTCCGGAAACCGGGCGGTCGTCCCGGTCGAAATCGCGGTCGATACGACGAGGCCTTACCTTCAAACCGTAACTTATGACGGATCGCTGCTGGGAATGCGCTTCTCCGAAATACTGAAACTGTTCCCGGTCAAAAGCCTTGATACGACCCGAATCCGAATCGGAACCACGCAGGATCTGCGCGATCCGCTGCTTGTCTCCCGCGCCACCCAGCTAACCGCCCTTGATGGAATAATCACGACCGATGATTCAAGGGACATCCAGATTCAGATGTCGCCCGGCACCAAGGCCATCATCGCGGATTGGGGCTCGGCCCCGCTCTACATCGGAATGGGCTTTTGGACAAATGATGGGGAAGCCCCCTTGGGGAGCTCCCAGTCAATCGGCCTCGATTTGAGCGGGAACTGGCTGCGGCCCCTGCCCTGGTTCCTTGCATCGACTCCGATCACAATCACCAACCCGTATACTACCAGACCGATTCTGATCAACGGTTATTATCGTGCCGACAACCCGACCGACGAGAATTTCTTCTTCATCGACTTCGACAAGGACATGGATCCTCTGACCATCACCACTGACACATTGAAAGCCCTCGCAATCTGGAGAAGCCGCGGAAACCCGGACGACACCTATGCCAACCGGTACAGGTTTTATAACGACGTCGCTTCGGACACCCCTTCGATGGGAACCTTCTCGAAACGCATCCAGATCCAGCTTTCGCGGGCGGCAAAAGACTGGATAGCCATCAGCTACGGCCGCACCGCCAGCGCCATGGCTCTACAGGTCGATGACAAAACCCCGCCGCTCATTCGCGATTTCAGCGGAAATCGGGTTGTCCCCATTCCGTATTTCCAGGCTACGGCCGCGACGTTGATCCCGTTGACAAGCGGCTTCTCGATCCAGGGAACCCACCTTGACCTTGGCGGCCCCAAGCCGATTTTGACACTGGATTTCCAAGGGCTCCCGAACGAACGACGCGCTCGATTGTATACCGATCCGTATAAAGCATTGAAAGATCGTATCGAGTTGAGCCGCGATCTTCCGGTCGATCTTTCAAGAGTCTATCTGTATCAGAACGCGGAGGGAACCTCAGGCTTTTTTCCTCTCAACAGCGCCATGGTCGATTTCGCGGAGTTCAAGGTATTGAACGCTGATTACGCATCGCTCTCCGTTCACATTCCATTGCAGCAGGCGGCCCTCAATATCCTCCTGAGCTGGGGAACAACCAAGTTCTACATCGCCTGCGAAGCCGGCGCATTCAAGGATCTGTGGGGCAATGACACCCTCCGAAAACCCGTTCAAGGAACCGTCGCTGAGGTGATCACCGACCTGAAGCTTCCGCCGGCATTCGGCGCGGCAAAGATCTTGACATTGGCAATGGGACCCCTCATCGACCCGCTCAATCATCCTTCGCTCCCCGGGAAACACCTGCTCAAGGGCTTCAATTCGGGATTGTTTACCTACGAGGTCACGTTCGATACAGCCACGATTTCAGGAAATGTCTACCTTCCGATCGATCGCAGCTTGGAGCCCACTCTCGAATTCTTCACTCAGGCAACCCCAAATGAGAGCATTGATGTTCCGGCAAGTTTCACGGGTTGGTTCGATCACAAAATGGGCGGGATCACCCGCACAGGCGCCCGGTTCGTCAACAGAAACGATTTCAGCGCGGATTCCTTGAAACAAAGAGTTCCGACCTTCGTCCGCGTGAAAAATTTCCGCCACATCTTCTGGGATCAGAGCGTCCCGCCTCCAGACGATGAAGCCTCACTGACCTACAACCTCGTCGATAAAAATGAATCCGCGATGGGATTCTTGAACGCCTCACTCACCGCCTGTCTCGATAACCAACGACCGCATGTCGCCACTATCACCCCGACCGGAATCATTCCAATCACGCCTGTGTCCGAGATCTTCCTGGTGACATTCGACGAACCGATGGACCAAACCGCCGGTGTCTATCCGACCCTTGCCCTCTTGCAGGGTTCAAGCGTCATCATGGGGTTCACCTTCGTCAGTTGGGTTGATGCTTACACGGCCAAATTCCGAAACAATGTTCCGTTCAACGAGACCACCACCCAAGGAATAGCCCAATACCAGATCACCGCCGGTCGGGACGAGGCCACCAACCCGCACGACCAGGAGATCCTGGGCCAGGTTGATATCCGGTCCAAGGGCCCGGTAATCAACTCTATCAACATCCTCACGGTTCAGAGAACGGTCGAACCATCGACAATCCTTACCAATCAGCCGTTCAGCCCGTTCGTTCCGCCCTTCTTCGCGACTATCAGCGTCTCGCTCACTGGAGGCGGAACTGCCGTCCCGTCCGAAGTGCGGTTTTACGACGGAGCAATCGAAGTCGGCTCGCTCCCGATGGCACTTGGAACCTCAGGCGAATACGTTGCTTCCTGGGACGGGCAGCTTGCCCTTCGACCGCCTCCGCCCTTTGCGGCGATCACTACCGCCTACGAACTCCAGATTTACGATTCTCAGGGAAACGAAGGGTCCAGGCGCGGAAGCGTGGTCTATGACGGAGTTCCGCCTTCGGTTCAATACTGGACGATCGGCAACATCTCGACCTACAACGGAAAAGCCTACTTCAGTCCTGCGGTGAAGGGATTCGCCAAGATCGACATTTTCGGTCCCTCGGCCGGGGAAACCCTGCGGCTTGCTTTGGCCAACACCACCGCTCCCCTGGCCACGGCCGCTTACTACCTGTCTCCGCTGTCCGGTTCCGGTTACACAATCAGTTGGGACGGCAAAAAGCCCGCTCCGGATAACGCGATGATGCCCGACGATGAGTATGCGATGTGGGTCGTTGATGCCGCCGGAAATGTGGGAATCCCTGCATTCGGCGGGAATGCATCAATGTCGATCGTCGTGGATTCCAAGAAACCCCAGGACATCGCCATTCAAACGATCGCCCTCGGAGTTCCGGTCAGTCGCTTCAATCCGAATGTTGCCTCGCTGACGATCCAGGTTGCCACAACCGACACGAGCTTGGGTTCCGGAACGGCCCTGGCGCGGATCATGTCCGGAGCTTCGGTCATCCGGGATGTTCCCCTCTTCGGGGCGCTTCCGGCCTTGGCGGGAACCTGGGACGGGAAAGACTCCAAGGGAATCCTGGTTCCTGACGGCTCCTACCGCATCTACGTGATCGACCTCGCCGAGAACCAGTCCGACGCCTACAAGGACATCGATGTGGTCACTTCGATCTTCAAGTTGTCCGCAGTTACTCAACTCGACCGCACCTCGGTTCGCGTGACCTTCACCCACCCGCTGAACGTCTCCTCGGGCGAAGCCCCCGGAAACTACTCGCTCACCAGCTCTCTC
>MNYA01000401.1:7723-10538 GCA_001872985.1 bacterium CG2_30_54_10
GCGACGATCGCGACCGGTTACGACAAAGGCGAGTTCACCGCCGATACCCAGGGCCCCCAGGTAACCAACGTGACCTTCGAAAACATCACCTCTCAGAAAGAGTTCAACCTGACCTTCGACGAACAGATCGCAGCCTCCTCCGCGACCAGCATCGGTAACTACACGCTTCAGACATCCACCGGAACGATTTCCATTGCATCGATCGTTCTCCGGTCCGATAACAAGTCGGTGAAGATCACCGCGCTCGAAGATCTGCGCGAAGCCATGAACTACACGATCATCGCAAGCGGAGTCGAAGACTTGTACAAGAACCCAAGCGATGGTTCGATTTCAAGAAAAACCTTCGCCGGTCAGGATGTAACTCCGCCGACCTTGAAGGTCTCCGTATTCAGCAATCCCGCCAACGAGTTCGACATCACCATCGCAGTTCTCTCGAACGAAAATCTGTCGGGCGCTCCTACCGCTGCCATTACCCAAAGCGGCGGGACAGCCACTACCATCACTCTGAACTCCGGACCTACAAGCCTTCTCTACCTCGGCGGCGCCCACCTCGACAAAAGCCACCCGGGCGTTGCCACCATCAAGGTTACAGGAAAGGATGTCGCGGGAAACTCGACCACCAACACGGTCAGCTTCTCCACCGCTTACGTCAACGCCTCATTGCGAGCCGAGATCAAATCCTCCGATCTGAAGTTCGCGGTCGTGTTCGAGGCCGGAGCCCTGACGAAAGACTCGATGATCTCGCTCTTCCCCGTGCCTATCGCTACGGGCTCGTCGGCCGGATCCTCATCTAACAGCACTGGTATCGCCGGTATCACCGGTATCACTGGTATCACCGGAATGCGGATCGATCCGCTTCTCAAGCTCGACGCGGGAAAAGCCCAAGCGATCAGGCTTGCCGCTGGCGACGGCTTGAATGAGGAACTGGTACCGCTCGGCGACGGATACTTCCTGGGAATTCCTTCCGGCCGACTCAACGGGCAGGTCAATCTTCTGGCACAGCTTCCCGCAAGCGGTCTTCCCACCGGAGGCGGCATGTTCCAGATGCAATCCGATGGAACCTGGAAGCTGCTCGCCACGCACCTGGATGCCGGAAACATCGTCTGCAAAACATCCGGAGGCGGAACGTTCGCGCTCCTGAAAGACACCAAGGCGCCACGCGCTTCGCTTCTCACCCAAATCGATCTCACCAAACCGTTGCGTCAGGACCGCCCAACGTTCGAATGGAAACTGACCGAACTTGGCTCGGGAATCGCTCCCGACGGCGTCAAGGTTCTTCTTAACGGTGAGGAATGCGATGGCCTCTTGGAGCCCGAAATCGGAAGATTCATCTTCATCCCGGCTTCCCCCCTTCCGGAAGGCGATTACGATCTCAGCCTCCGCTCGCGTGACAACGCAGGAAACATGGCCGTTACCCCGGCCATTCGCTTCCAGGTAATTCCGAAGCTCGTCATCCATGAGATCGTGCAATTCCCCAACCCAGCTTCGAGCCGGGTATCTCTCAGAGTCAGCGCAAACAGAAAACTCACTTCCGATCTTCTCGAAGTCAGCGTTTACGACTCAGCTGGCCAGAAGGTCATAGCCACCGAAAACATGGCCGTTCTGTCCCGGACCGAAGGCACCCACAAAGTCCAGGATATCGTCTGGGACCTCCGGAACTCAATGGGCAACTCCGTCGCCAATGGAGTCTACTTCGCCAAGATCACCGTACACGACCCCGATAACTACGATCAGAAGGTAAAAGTGACTCACAAGATCGCGGTGCTGCGGTGACCGCCGTGCCGGAACTTTCCCTGATACAGCCGCGTCGTGTCTTCTTAAAAAGAGTGGATACGCGCCCTCTCTTGACACACGAAGTGGATTCGCGTGCCTCACTTCCCGCGGTCGGGCGCGGCGCGTCCTCGGATCCGCTTTCATATTTCCCGCGAATTATCGAGCTGATACGCCGCGCTAACAATGCTGACCGGCCGACGCGGGGTGCGACCTTCACGCCATGCGGCATTCTCAACATGCTTCAAAGGTTGCATCCCAGGCGCGTGTTCACCTCTTGTCCTGGTTCAATGTTTTCTTCGGAGTTGAAACTATGAATCGAAATCATCTGGGCCTGCTGACAATCGTCACGATCATTCTGCTCGCCAGCGGATGCGGCGGTGGCGGTGGCGGAAGCGGTCGCTTCACGCTTCCCGGCGAAATCCCCAGCCCGGGTGGCGGTGGCGGAACCGGAACCGGAACCGGTGGCGGCGGGGAAACCGATCCCGATGCTCTGATCGCCTCCGCATGGGAAGACTTCAAGTTCGGCGCGTACAGCAGCGCTATCAGCAAGTTCAACCAGGTGCTTACGTTGTCTGATATCACCGATTCCCAGAAAACGGATGCCTATAACGGCATCGGCTGGTCCCAGACCAAGTCTGCAGGCGTGGAATCCGGCTATAGCGCTTTTTCCCAGGCCGCGACCACCCAAAATGAGGCGCGGATCGGGCTTGCCGCTGCTCTTATCCAGCGCGGTCAGACCTCCGGGTTCCTGCAGGCGATTCAAACCCTCGAGACGGTTGGGCTGGGGAACCCCAGTTTCAAATTCCAATCGACGCATCCGATCGGGGTGAGCAATGCCGAGGCCCACGCGATGCTCGCCTTCTGCTACTTCTGGCGGAAAAGCACCGGCGACGAAGACAAGGCGAAATCCCAAATCAAAATCGCCCGTTTCGAAGATCCTTCCAACGACAGCTCTGTTGCGCAGATATACAAAACCCTGAAAGACATGGGACTGCAGGGCATTTAAACGAAATTCGCCTTGCGACGATCGGTAGCTTGACCC
>MNYA01000025.1 GCA_001872985.1 bacterium CG2_30_54_10
ATTTAGGGGATGCAGAGGCCGCAGAGGCTGCAGAAGCCGCAGAGGATGCAGAGGCTGCAGAAGCCGCGGAGGCTGCAGAAGCCGCGGAGGCTGCAGAAGCCGCGGAAGATGTGCCAAATGTAGGGGATGAAGCGAACGAAGCCGGCTTGGACGGGGTGGCGGAAGTGTCCGAAGTGGCCAGTTTAGTCGGTGTAGTTGGTGTAGTTGGTGTAGTCGCGGTAGTCGGTGTTTCGGGTTCCATCAGGGCATTCTGATTGTCGGCAAAAGGATCGAGGGTGGGAATCGACAAAAGGGGATCGATTTCGTCAGGCTTACCACTTGACTCCGAAGCGGTTTCGGCAGGGTTATGGGTTTCGGCCTTCATGAAGTTCGGGGTTGGAATTGGTTTGTCAGGCGATTCAAACCCTTCGGGCGGAGGCTCGACGAACCCTTCCACATCTTCATCGGACGACCCTGTCGGGAGAGACCCGGCGCCAATCTCCCCGATACCATCGACCATCATGTCGTCGGAGAAAGACGACAATTCGTCGGGGGGCGCCAGGGCGCCATTCCCGCTGGGGGATTGCTCGAGTTCCTTACGCAGACCGGTTATGATTTCCGCAAGTTGGGCATTCCCCGGATGCTTCTGGAGAAACTCCTCATATTGGAGCACCGCCTCGTCAAGCATGTTCATCTTTTTCATGCTCGATGTGTAGACGACGTGAATTCCCATGTTGTTGATGTTGACCTCGAGAATCTTCATGCACTCCCGCGAAGCTTCAGCATACATGCCCTTCTTCGAGTAGTTACGCGCCAGCAATTCTCTGAAATCGGTCTGGTCGGGCTTTTGCTTGAGCGCAGCCTCCATTACCCCGATGACTTCGTCCCCCATTTTCTTGTTTTGTACAAAGGCTTCGGCGAGTGCGATCACGTTGCACTGGTCGTTCGGATCGGTCAGGAAATACGCCAGCATGATCTCCACGGTTTCTACGGTGTAGACTTTGTTGGTTGCGTAATAGCGAGCAAGGGCAGGCAGATACTCCTTGTTTTCGGGGTTCTGCTTGTAGAGAGTCTCATACATCGAGATCGCTTCCTGGCTGTTGTCGCTGGTTTCGAGGAAGGCCTTCGCCAGATATTTCCAGGCGATCTGATTATCGGGAAAAAGGGTCAACAACTGCTTGGCATGGTCCTGGCATTTGACGAAGTTGCGCAGTGAAAAATGGCTCTGAACACAGATTTCAAGAAGCTGCCTCTGAATCTGGATCGGCTGTTTCCCGCGTCGCAAGGCATCCTCGGCAATTCCGGCGGCCTTGTCGAACTTCTGGGCTTCGAACGCCGCCTGTGTTCTCTTCAATGGATCGAAAACGAGAATTCCAAGGGAAGGAACAATCATCAGGATAAAGACCAACACGAAGGCCCCTAAAAAGATACCGATTCCGATGTGGATTCCGGTCTTGTACTGGTGATACCAAAGGGTGTATTTCAACCGCCAGTAGGTGCGCTGATTCTTGGCATACTCGTTCTCACGATCGACGAACTCGTTGAACCGCACGTAAGCCTCATCATAATTCTGGTCGTCGGTTAGAATCCCGATCATGACCCACTCGACGTCACGCTTGAGTTCGGGGTTCATGTCGGGATTCCCGAGAAACTTCTGGAAATACTCCTTGGCTTTTTTCAGGTTTTTTTCAGAGCCAAGGATGTAGATCTTTCCAAGGTAGAAGGTAGCCTCGGCATACTTCTTTGGATTCTCGTCATAGGCTTTCTGAATGCTTTCCCGTGCCAGATCGTATTTTTCGCTCTCGTACAAGGTCTTGGCATACTTGTATTCCTTGTCAATTTTCTGCTTTTCAAAGATTTTCTTTTTGAGCTCATCGCGCCCTGGAAGGCCGGGAAAAATGCCCTCGGCCTTGGCAAGGGTCTCCTCGGCGGAGGGATAATCCCCGAACTCGAACTTCTTTTTCGCCTGTTCGAACCAGTAGTCGGCATCCTTGAGTTTCTTTTTCTCGGGATCTTCCGTGGTTTCGACGGGGGGAGCCAGGACTGTCTTGGTTGCGGGCTGAACGACTGGCTCGTTCGGGGGAACATTATCGGGGAAAGGATTTTCACCAGGGTTTGGTTCCTCAGGCCCGGGTTCGGGCTCCGGATTATCGGGGTTAGGGCCCGGCCCGGTTTTCAGGGGCTTCACGGGAGGGTTAGCGGTCAGGAGCGGGTACTTCCCGGGTGGAACTGGCTCCGGCGGGAGAACCACGTCAGGAGGTTCTGTCGGGTCGTTCTCAAAGGGATTGTCAGGAGGCTTCGCTGCCAAGGAGTCGGCTGCGATAGGGGTGGATCGCCTGGGGAAGCCGGCGTTGCCCGCGAGGCGTTTCGCGGAGAAAACGCCGTAATTCTTGCAGTTGTACAAAAACTGGAAATCCTCGAAGATGACTTCCGATGCCGGATCAGCCTGAAGGGCTTTTTCCATCTCATCGAAAGCCTGGTTGACATTCCCTTTCTGGAAAAGAATCTTGGCAAAAACATAGTGGGTCAGCGCCGTCGGATTCCCTTGCCGGGCGGTCGAAATGTGCTTCGCAGCCTCGTCTTGTTTGCCTTCTTGGAAATCGATGTCTCCCAGGATCGTAAAGACGGTGGTATCGTCAGGGTTGATCTTGGCACGCTTCTCTGTTTCCTGGCGAGCGTTCCGCAGCAATTCCTTCTTCAACTTCGTGAGCTTGGGGTCTTCCTCCTTGCGGGCCAATTCAAGGTTCAGCACCTCGAGGTAGGCCTCACAATACATCCGACCGGCAAGGAACTTTTTGAGCGAGGAGTAATCTACAGGCGCGGCAGCACCATCAGCTCTTCCTGATGAAGCGAGGGTGACAACAAGTATGAGAAGGAGATATCCACTTAACCAAAAATGCGGCCTCAAACCATCGTGACAACCATTCACCTGACCCGCCTCAGGCAATGCTTTTGCCACAGCTTTGGCAGTAATAGTCACCTGGTTGATTGGGCTGCTGGCAATGCGGACATGCGACCATCCCGTCCGTGGAAGAAGCCCCGGCCGCCTCCGAACCAGGATCGGCAGGCGGCGCCGAGCCGCCGGGCGCGGAGGTCTTGCCAAGCTTCTGCATCAGCTTGTTCGCTTCAGTAAGACCCTTCTGAAAAGCCACATTGTAAGGGTTCTCGGCCAGGAATGCCCGGTACACCTCAACAAGTTCCGGCAATTTGTCCATCTTCTGATATGCATCACGAAGAATGGTATGAACGAGCTCGTTGTTCACATCCATCGATAGAACCTGCTCGCAGAGCTTCAGGGCTTCCTCGTATTTTTTTTGTTTCAAGTGAAGCTTTGCGACTCCGAGGTAGAACTCGGGTTCAGCCTTCGTCGTGGAAAGCATTGCCTGAAAAACATTCATGGCAAAATCATCCGACCTGCCTTTCTGAAGGTAGAACTTTCCGAGGGGTTTGAGGGCATCGGGGTTGTTGGGCTCCAGTTCGAGCCATTTTTCGAGAATTCCGGCGCCTTCAGGAGCAAGAACTTTCTGGGCGGTATAGTGAGCGCCCAGGAGTTGTAGAAGTGCGAGGTTCTTCTGCTCGTTTTTGTAAAGGTTCAACAGCTCGGGAAGGCTCTCGGGGCTGAGAATCCGCCTGCCGAGATAGGAAAAAGCAAGCCATTTGTGGGCTTCCTCATCCTGAGGGTTGATCGACAGAAGGTGCTTGCACTCGCCGATCGCACGATCGTATGTTGCGGTCTTCAAGAACGCCTGAGCCAGGATTCTGGAGATGACCGCCCCGTCCCAGGGGGTCAGGATCGGAAGACGCCTCACGGAGTTTAACTCATTGATACATTCTTTGACCAGGCCCTTGTTAAGATAGTTGCGAGCCCGCTTGATCGCCGCATTCTTGTTATATTCGGGAAGGTTGTTGTAAATCACGTAAGCGATCCAGAGCAGAAGAAGAACGATCACCGCGGGAATGACCACCGGCCCCCATTTGTATGTTCCCGACTTGTACAGAACATCGTCAATGCCCGGATAATCAGGGTCAGCGTCCTTGATCTCTTTCAGAAGCTTGAAGGCGGCCGAATTGTCGCCGGCTTCAAAATACAAATTTCCGAGAATGAACTTCGAGCGGTTGTTTTCCGGCTGTTTCGCCAGTTGCCTGTGGGCAAACTCTTTCGCCTTTTCGTTGTTCCCGGTTTTCCAGTAGCAGAATGCGAGGTAACTCAGTTGGTCATCCGCATAACCGACCGGAAGCTGTTCGAGAGATTTGAGGCTCTCTTCCCACTCGCCGCTCTTGTACTGTTCGCGGCCTTTGTCCCAGAGATCGCGGTTCGTATCCACCGTTGAAATTTTGCCCATCTCGGCATCAATGTCGGGCTTGAACTTCTCGAGATTGGAGTCAAGGGCAATTATCGCCAAGGCTTGCTCGAACGCGGTTTTGGCATCTTTCAGATTGCCCGCCTCGTGAAATCGCTTTCCCATGTTGAACAACCCCTCGGTCAGAGAAGCACGCTCAGAGCTGGATCTCGGGAGCCGTTCGGAACGTCCGAGCTTTTTCATTAAATCTTGCTCGATGCTGCTGGCCTTGGCAAGATGTTTCTTCGCCTCGGAGTTTCCTGGTTCAGCAGCCACGACCTGTTCGAGAAGATCCCGGGCTTCGAGCCACTTTTCCGAGGAAACTTGTTTCATCGCCATCGCAAAGAGGGCTTTCGACTGCTTCGAAACCTCGATCGATTCCATGGCCGCCACAATCTCTTCGTTCTCAGGATCGAGCGCGAGCCCCGCAGTGAACTCCTGGATGGCTTCTTCAATCTGGGCTTTTTCGAGAAAAGCCTTTCCAAGTTTAAGATGTCCAATCGCACCATCTCGCTGAGCCTTCTTCACGTCGGCCGCCAGTTCCTTGGCAATTTCAGGCTCGTCAAGCGGATATCGGGTGGCTTTATCAGCGTATTCCCGGGCTTTGGCAAGATTGTTCCCCTGAAACTCGATCTTCGCGAGTCTATAGAAGATTTCTCCGATGCCGGCTGAGCGGTAGCTGGGAAGTTCTTTCTGGTTCTTGGCGATCAGCTCGAGCCCAAAACGTTTCGCTTCATCGAATCGTCTGGCCTCAAATTGTTCTTTCAATATCAGTACCCCGATCTCGAGTTCCCCGGGGTCGACCTTGACGATTGTCAGCCGAAGGCTTTTGACACGGGTCTCGTCTTTTTTTTCTTCAGCGAGTCGCAGTTCTTCTTTCAGGGTCTTAAGGTACTCGTCGCGATAGTTGGAGTTCGCCGGCTCGAGTTCGTAGGCCTTTTTCAGAGCACGCTTCATGTCTTCGCGTTTATTGGCAGCGCGAAGAAGCTGTGCCGCCGTGAAATAGGGGGCAGCGTAGCCCGGCTCGAGCTTCATCGCCTTGCTGAGAAGCTCTTTGGCATCATTGAGGTTTCCGCTACGGACAGCCATTTCGGCCTTGCGATTGAGTTCCTTGGCATCATCTTGGGCGGATGCAATCAGAGGAACAAGAGAGAACGCAAAAAGCAGCGCTAACGTCGAACATAACGCCTTGAACAAGCGGTTCATCATCAATCCTCCGACGACCTGACGGCCTACAGTCTAAGCTATTTTAGCAACTTTGGCCAGAGCTTTCAGCGCGCATTTGCGAACGTCCGGATCGGTATCGGCGCTCAGATCCTGGAGGAGGTCGGAAAACTGGAGAGCTCCGATTTCGCCCAACGCCCAGGCGGCAGATGCCCTCATCTGCTTATGGGAGGAACGAAGCATCTGCTTGAGGGTGATAATCGCCCCCATCCCTCCAAGTTTCCAGAGTGCGGCGGCAGCGTTGCTGCGAACCCGGTTGTGGGAATCATTCAGCAGGGGAAATAGAAGCTCGGACAGGGTCGACTCCCCCTGTGCGGCAATCGCCTCGATGGCATTGGCGCGAACGCGGCTGTCAGCGTCGTGAAGCGCCCGGGAAAGCAAAACCACCGTCTTGGGTTGCTTGATATCGCCAACGCTCTTCACAAGATTTGCCCGAATCCGGGCGTCCTCTTCGCCGGCGAACTTTTCGGTAAGCCGGGAAACGGAGAGATCTACGTTGATGCTGATGCAGGATGCAACGATATTGTCACGAACCCCTGTCTCCTCCTCCTTGGCGTAAGCGGAAAGAAGGTGGCTGATGGCCCGTGACGATCCGATTTTCCCGAGACTGAGAATGGCGCGATTTCTGACGGTCGGGGAAATGTCGCCCAGCAGCCCGAGAAGAAGGTCAAGAGAGCGCTCTTCCTTGATGATCCCGAGAATGTAGGCAACCGATGCCCGTTTTCTGGGATTCGGCGACCTGAGCTCATCGGGAAGGGTGTTGAGCCCGAAACGGATTCCCTTTTCCCAGAGACCTTTTATCGCGTTGGCACGAACGCGATTGTTGCGGTCCGAAACAAGGGCTTTGAGGATCTCTGGAACCTCGGGATCGTCGATGTCCCCCAATGATTCAACAGCGTTAGCGCGGACCCGCTCGTCTTCAAAAGTGAGAAATGCTTTCAGAAGAGGGAGGAACTCGATCGACTTGTACTTTCCGATAATTTTGATAGCAGAGGCCAGAAGATTAGTATCTTCCTCTCTTTTCAGAAACTCGCAAAGGGCGCTCTTCACCTGAGCTGACCGCTTGCCTTCAAGGGAGGACAAAGCTTCGGTTCTCAAAAGAAGATTTGGGGATTCAAGGTATGTGAGCGTCATTCCTGTGATTTCAGGATCTTCAACCGAAGCCGCACCTTTGAGTGCTGCCACAACCACATCGGGGCGCTCATCTCGAAGACCCTCGCGGAGGAATTCCTCGATCCCGGACAAATGGTCACGCAATGCCGTTTTCAGGCAGAACAACCGGACCATCTTGTCACGGTCCTTAAAAAGCTTTTTCAGGGTCTGCAAGTCCATCAATTTGCCTTTGCTGTAATGGCTACGGAAGAATTCTCGGAAATCGCGACCTCGAATTCCCGGCCTTGATCCTGGGTATCAACGATCTCGATCCGGTCAGGATGTATTGCCTTCAGCATAAATGGGGTATTTTGCAATCGCTGTCCGGCACGCGCGAGCATCAGTCTGTCGTTCATTTTGACGATCGCCACCCGATCTGGGCCCATGACAAAGAAGCCATTGAATGTAAGATTCGGCCGCTCGTAGACCATCTCCTGAGCTACCTCGGGGACGATCGCGACTGGGGCTTCCGCCTTGATTTCAGGCAGGAAAATATTCTTTGTCGGCGGATAGGGATAGGATTCCGCTGCCAGGAACCTTTTTTCCACGGCGGAGCTCAGGGGTGGAATCCCGGGGACAGATAGCGGAGGAGGCGGGGCCAAGGGATCAACAGCCGGAATCGAGCTCGCTCCAGCAGCATTAGCGGCATCAACCACGTTCACCGGAGAAGCGGCGGGCTGGCCCGGTTGCTTAGCTCTTTGGCGAGCTGGTCTCAGAACCAGCATATCCAGAAGGAGAATGCCCAGGATGATGGGCACACCGATCACCAGAACCTTGTTCTTTTTATAATAAACCTGAAATTCTTCCTTGGTCACAAACTCCCCCGGCTATTGAATGAAGTAGGTTTTCACGGTCAGAGTAAGGTTCATGTTTCCGTCTTTGTCGCAGATTGGCGGCTTGACGACAAGATTGCTGATTTTGGTCAAACGTCCCATGGAATTTTCGAGTTCCCAGAGGAAATGTTTCATCTTCTCGTAGGGACCGGTGACCCCCATGGCAAACCGAAATTCGAGGTAATTTCCCGGAGTTCCGGGGGCGGGCGTTGGCCGCTCGTATTTTGAGTTCAGGATGTTTATCCCGACCGATTGAGCCTTGCGCTGAACCTGATCGATGAATAACGTGTAGCTCGCTGTCCGGCCGAGCAATTTCTCGAACCGCTCGAGCTCAAGCTTGCGAGACTCAACCTGTTTGTTGATTCCATCGATCTGAGTTTGCCTGGCTGCAAAACTTTTTTTGGCATCATCTATCTGAAGTTTCAACTTCATCAGATCATCAGCCTTTTTGCCGAGAGAAGCTTTCTGACTCTTGCCAACGTATTCCTGGAAATAAAGAAAACCGAAAAAGGCAATCGCGACGAGACCGTAGCTGACAGCCCTTTCAAGTATGGATCTCAACCTTGTCTTCATTCGGTTTTTCTACTCCGCTCGGTCAGGGACGTCCCTGATAGATCAACGAAAGCGTGAAGCCGGTCAGAACTCTTCCGTCGACATTTTTTCCCGCGCTTTGAAGCGGAAAGACCTGGGAAAATCGACCGGAAGCCTGAAGCCTGCCAATGAAAGTGAGAACGTCGTTCACCGATGCGGCATCACCTTCAAGCGTGAACTGCCCCCCCTTGGCTGAAAAATCCTTGGGGTTGAAATCTCTGATGAAAACACGCTCTGGAACGGTAGTTTCGAGGGTATACAAAAAGTCAACCCAGGAGGATGCGGGGGTGTCGAGATTGGCGTTCAGGAAATCGATCCGATTTTTGATCGAAGAAATGATCTTCGCCTGTGGTTGGAGCTCTCCGATCCGCCTGTTTAGATCGCGAAGCTCGTTCTCGGCTTTTTCGATTTCTTCTTGCGCCGTCTTCAACTGAAAGGCATTTCGCATGCTCATCGATCCGGTCCAGGAGATGCAAAGAACGGTCGCCAAAGCGGCCAGGAAAATTCCGAGCACGTCACGGGGAAGGCTCTTGAATTCCTGGGGAAGCAAATCGAATCTGAATTTCATGATCTCATCTCTTGAATCTCATCTCTTAATCCCTCAGGAATGCCCCGCATGCGGGGGCAAGCGTGTTGCGTTCATGGTCCTCGGCGGTGCGGCCGTTGACGGTCAGCTTATACAGTTCAGATATCGGCTTGATCTTTGCGTTGAAGTTTGAAGCCAAAATAACTCCGATGTTCTGAAAGTTCGCTCCTCCACCCGAGATTACGATCTCGTGAATATTGAACTCCCGAAAACGGGTAAGATAGTTTTCTATGGCGCCGAAAATTTCCCTGGTCAGCACCGAGAAGACACCCTTGATTACCGTGAAATTGTAGAGCCCCTCCTGTTCGGGCGATGCCTCGGGCAGGAAAAAAATCTCATTTTGTTTGAACTGGTCGGCTTCGGCCGCCGGAACCTGAAAGTGCTTGCTGATCTGCTTCGTAAAATCGTATCCCCCGATCGGGCGGTTCAGGTATGTTCTGATCTGGCCATCCCGGAAAACGCCCACGGTTGTGGTCTCGTTGCCCAGATGAACCAAAACGACATTTTTACCCTTGCACTCCTCGGAAACAAGATAATGCTCGATCAGATTGACTACATTGAAAAAGTTGGTATCTATGCATTGAGGGTTCACGCCGGCTTTCTGAAGGATACCACCCAATTCGATGACGTTGTTCTTCAGGACGGCGACGGCGACGGTGATCTCTTCGTCCTCCCAGCGGCCAACAGCGAGATGGTCAATATACCAGTTTTCGATCGGAAGCGGCATGATCGGGGAAAAATCCTCGCGAATTGCCTCCTCGGTTTCTTTCTTCGAGTATCGCGGCGGGGAAATCATCAGATTCGTCAGAGCTCCGTGATCCGGAATAAGAATAATAGAGTTATCAAAACTGACCTTCCCATCCGCAACCAATGAGTGGACTGCCTTATAGACCGGCTGCGCATCCATGATCGGAAACTCTATAAATGTCGATGCGAGGAATTCCTTGGGGGATCCCACAGTAAGGGAGCTTTTCAGCCGAACTTCTCCCGGACTCGCCGAATCGAGGCGCAACAAGCGCATCTCGAAGGTTCCGAGATCCAGAACCAAGTCGATAGGGGGTTTTCGGAATTTCGCCATTCTCTCAGCCCATGTTGACCATCATGAATTCCTCGATCGGAACCTCGCCTTCCAATACCTTGGTCAGGCAGGCTTCCTGGATAGTCGAAACCTTCATCACCTTCAATGTCTTGATAAGGGCGACTGCCGACTGTCGCTGGCTGATGAGCTCCTTGATTTGCTGGTTGACCTCAATGACTTCGAAGAGCCCTGTGCGATCGCGGAAGCCGCTGTTGTTGCAGCTTTTGCAGCCGAGGCCCTTGTAGAAAGGATGATCCTTGTATTTTTCGAACTCGAGGCCGAGGGTGGCAATGATGTAAGGGGTGGTCTCGATTTGGGTTCGGCAGTTGGGGCAGATCTTCCTCACCAGGCGTTGGCCGACCAGAACACTCAAGGCGGAAGCGAACAGGTAGGGGTCGACGCCGATGTTCTCGAGTCGGCTGACCGTTTCGATGGCGCTGTTCGCGTGGATGGTCGAGAAGACCATGTGACCCGTGAGGGCCGCCTTTACTGTAATTTCGGCCGTTTCATAATCGCGGATTTCGCCCACAAGAATGACATCGGGGTCGAGACGCAGGATTGAACGCAAACCCTTCGCGAAGGTAAGGGAGCGGTTGGGATCGACCTTGTTTTCAAAAACCTGCATCTGATGAACCCCGGGGATCTTGAATTCGACAGGATCCTCGATGGTGATGATCTTGATCTGACGGTTGTTGATGAGTGAAATCGCGGAGTAAAGCGTGGTCGTTT
>MNYA01000453.1 GCA_001872985.1 bacterium CG2_30_54_10
AAAATCAAGCATGGGCAAGACTTCTCTGCAGTTTCAATCCACGCCCCCCCCGCGGGGAGCGACAGCGGAATGCTGGAACCTTGTATTAACCGATGTTTCCTGGGGTCATTCCGCGAACCCCGGAACCAGTTGGACAAAAGCAAAACACCTGACATCAATAAACAGAATCAAACCTTCTGGTAAAGCGAATCGCGGACCTCTCGGGGGATTTCATGAGAGCCTTGGGTCCGCGGAGAGAACCGGGGTGGTTTATCCTCCCATTCCATGGGGGCTTTCCTGAAAACAAGGGCTTTGTGGTCAACCTAAACAATCAAAGTCCCCTCAGGATCGTATCCAGGCTTCGCGCCGACATGTTCGACCCGGCCATGCCAATTGCTTCCGAGAAAGTAGAAACGCAAACTGTCAGTCTCCTGCTCGATAAGGTTGCGCAACTTTCCTTCCAGCGCGGCCCACTGGCCCGGGTCCACCGCGCACTCGAAAACAGATTTTTGCACGCGCTGGCCCATATCCTCGCATGCTTTGGCAATCTTGCGTAATCTGCGCCGACCTGCCGGGGTTTCCGTATTCACATCGTAGGTCACCAGAACCATCATAGCATCGCTCCATTCAATCGATGGTCATTTCCAGATGAAGGGCGGGTAGCCATCGAGATCCCCTCGGAGATGCCTCGCCAACAACAAAGCCTGAACATGGGGAAGCAGCCCTATCGCGACTTTTTCATCGAGAAAGGGATGCTGGATGATTTCCTGTTTGCGCTTCTGATAAGCAACCAAAAGAGCTCTCCGAGTTTCATCGTCCATTCGCACCGCGCCGGTCTCGGTCTTTTTGAAGCCTTTTGGACGAATCTGCTGCAGGTTCACCAGTGAAAGAGCCAGGCGATCTCCCAGGAATGGCCGGAACTCTTCCATTAGATCAAGGGCCAGACTTGGACGGCCCGGACGATCGCGATGCAGGAACCCAACCGCCGGGTCGAGGCCCACCCCTTCAAGTGCGGATGCCACATCGTGTGTCAGAAGCGTATAGATGAATGATAGCAGGGCATTCATGTTGTCGAGTGGGGGACGGCGGTTCCTGTCGCGAAAGGCGAAAGCCTCCTTTTCGACCAGAACCAGATCATCGAATACTTCGAAGTAGACACGCGCGGCATCCCCTTCCACGCCCCGCACCGAGTCAAGAGCAATGGTGGGGTCGCGCAGTCGTTGCAAGGCACTGTCCAATTCACGGGCTGCCTGCCCCAGCCGTTCCGGGGCTTGATCTGAACGCTCCCGCGCCGATCGGAGCAACACCGATCTACAGTTGGCGATCTTGGCGCTCACCATGGCCCGAGCCAACCCGGAGGAAGCGACCGGATCATCAGCACGGCGGTATTGCTCCCGTCGCAGGAGAACATTGCCCGAAACCGGCCCCTGTACACGAGCCAGAAATCTGCCATGGCGGTCGAAGAAAGCGACATGGACGCCCCTCCTTCCGCACAAACCCAACAGCGGTGGGCTGCACGAGACCTGGTCGAAACAGATGATCGATTGCAAAGTGTGAATCGGAATCTTTAGTTTAACCTCTTTCGCAACCCGCACCACCACTACTTCCCCTTCATGATTGAGGTAGGCTTTCTGGGTCGTCACGAATAGCGTGTTGAGTAGTTTTTTCATGAGCTGGCCTCGGTTTCAGGCTCGAAAAGAGACTCCAGGTATTTCCTCGCGCTGCGGGGGGACTTGGCCATTTTCGGAATACACTGATCCACCAGTGAACACGATTCGCATTTCCGATCGAACCGACCACTGGGCTTGGCGGCACCCGCTGCCAACTCACGAAGACGAATCAGAAGACGGGCGGTCTCGTCACGCAGTCCCTGGTCGATGGATACTTCGCATCGTTGGTGGGGGTTCCCGTAATACAAAGCGCCTTTGGGCACTGGTGTTGACATCATCTCCTCGAGGCAAAGTGCCTGGGCACAAAGCTGGACTTCGTCGCAGTGTTCCGTTTTGGGTTTCCCGAACTTGAACTCAACAGGAAAAGGTCGCCACCAACCCTTTCGGCCAGGCAGCTTGGCGGTTTCACCCGAGCATTCTTCGGGCAAACGGTGGAACTCGACCATGTCGGCCTTGCCGATCAGACCCCAACGCAAAGACCTAAGAGAGAGGCCGCGGGCGATTCGGAGTTCCTTGCGCGTCTCAGCCTCCGCACCATGGACCTTCTCGTGAAGAATTTTCCCGCCTGCAGTGAAGCGATTCTCCTTCCATTCCCCTTCGAGATGAATGAGTGCCCACTGCCGCTCGCAAAACAAGAGGTGCTGGAGCGCCGAGATGGGGATCAGCTCATCCTCGGAAAAGGAAATTGGCAAGCAGGGGTCAGCCATCATCCCGCCTTCGACTTGGGAGCAGGCCGTTTCTTCAGCGACCGTACTTTTTTGAGATTTGGCTGGTCAAGGCATTCGACCACGGTGGAATCCCCTTGTGCGGCTTCATAGATTATCTTTCGGGTTGCCATGATCGACTCACGTCGATACGGATTGCGGATTGCCTTTTGCTCAACGAGATCGACTTTCCTTCCTAAGATTTGCTGAAGGTTTTCTTGCAAATCCATGAGGTCGAAGAGACTCCAGTTGGCGGCAGGATCGAACGTCAGCAGAACGTCGATGTCGCTTTCGGGGCGGAAATCATCACGCAACACCGAGCCGAAAAGTGCCAGTTGGGTGATACGCCACGTTTGGCAAATTTCACGTAAACGAACCTCGTCGAAAATGACCCGAAGCCCCAGAACAGCAACATCAGATTTTTTTTCGGAATCAAAGACCATCAAACGGCCTTCGACTTGCGTACAGGCCGTTTCTTCTCTGACTGCACTTCCTTGAAAAGCGAATCGATATCCCCATCGGGAAAGAGAAGATGGCGGTCCCGGGTGTAATCCCCGGACCCAGCCCCAAACTGTTGGAGGAACCGAATCAACCCATCCGGCCCAAGGTCGCGTAGGAGAGCTTTCAGACCGGTCTGCCGGATTTCTTCATTGGAAATGGATCGAAGTTTCATTTTATTTCTTCCTTCAAAAGCCATGATATCGGATTCCCGACAATAAAAGGAATCTCCAGCCTAAACTTTTCCGCCCTCCGGAGAAGTCTATCGTCGGTTGTTAGAAAGGCATCGGCTCTTCCGACGGCGGCGAGAGCCAGGTGAAGAGCATCCAAACGGTGAAAACCGCTCTCCTTGAAATGACGGCCATGCTTTTCGACCGCGGCAGAAAGACCGATGAATTCATGCGCTTCACAACTCAATGCGGTCAACAATGCCCTGCGTTGCAAGTCGGGCGCCCGGCGAATTTCATAATCGATCGCCGAACTGGAAAGCCAGGTCCAGATTTGGCCCCGACACCGACGGATAATCAGGAAAACCGCTTCCGCTTCGAGCCTGTTTCTCACCACGCTCTGATCGTCAAAAGGGCGGTTCAAACAGCAAACATCCAGATACAATCGCATGTTTCATCACCTCCTGGGGGTAATTCCAATGGAAGACCGGCTTTTCTTATTTGGAACCGCGCCAAAGAAGGATTCAAACGAGTTCCAGGATCTCCACTCCCTTTGTAAGCCCATCGCGGTCGATTGAAACCACATAGTCGCTGAAAGCCCGGGACGGCTTGGCGGCATCTTTTTTGGTGACTTTTATCCGGTCGAAAAGGTCATGGGCGTGAGCATTGCCAAGCGCGGTAGCGTGCTTGAAGACGATGAGCTTGCGAGTCGCCATCATACCCCGGGCCGCGGAGCGGTCGTGCTCGAACATGTTCTCCAGGGCTTGCCATAGCAGGTCGAGATCCTCCTGGGTGAAACCTGTCTGGGCTGCAAGATGGGCGGAGATAAACCCATGGGCAACGTAAACGCCGTATGGAACCGTGTTCTTGCGGCCCATGGTGCGGTTGTCACCATGCTGTTTTTCGGCTTCAGCCTGTGTAGCCACCGCCATGCGGGTAATAGAATGCTCCAGGGAGACAATTGGATCAACGGAGCGAGCAAAGGTCATTTGCACTGGCCCTCGTACTTGACCGCAATTAGGAGCTGATTTCAGAGAGAGAACGGCGCCGAAGGTCCGAATGTCAAAGAAGTCCCGGCACATGCGCTCACGCCCCTTTTCTGTTTCCTCCGCGGTTGGTCGCCGAGGCTTGGCTTCTTTCAAACAACCTTCAATGACGGCTTTGACCTCGGGGCCCGGGTTGGTTTCTTTGATCCAAACCTTGATTACCTTTTTATCGGCATCTGGAGCAATGACCAGGGAAATTCCCCCGTTGTTCTCGCCTTCTTCGAGGGTTACCCCATCAGGCAAAACCAGGTCGGAAAAAATATCAACTATATTCTCAGGAACGGGTTTCGCCGATGATTCTCCTGTTTTGAACCCCAGATCCTTAAATACCTGAACATGAGCATTGCCCAGAACTGCTTTTTCACGAATGTAGATTCCGTAGGGTGGTTTGAATTCCTTTGTGAGTTGCACAAAGTTGCGAATCTTTCGTTTGAGGCAGACATCGGTGACAAGTCCCATTCCCGTTTCTGGGTCAACTCGGGGAAGGTTGCCTGCATCAGGGTCGCCGTTGGGATTGCCATCCTGAACATCGAATACGAGGACAAAATCGAACCGATTCTTGATTGGGGTGCTCATATTGTTTTCCTTTCGACTCCGTTGTTTTCGTGTCTCTTGGTGAAGAGATCCTGCATCTGGTGGTAATAGCCGATGGCAAAACGCCCCTGATCGGCCAAATCAAGGTGGGCAGGGAAACCGATGGAAGGGATGCCAGATACAATTTCCTGCATCTGTCGTTCCCGGATGATGCGAAGGCCGACAGAGAGCTTGGCCAAATGGTGGACCCTCAGTCGCATGAGGTTTCCAAACACAGTGACCGGGGAACAGGAAGCCCCGCCGTAGAATCGATCGCGGATGGTGCTGTTAGTCGATCCCTGGGCCTCGCCCTGCACTTTTTCCAGGAGGGCAAACAACCTACCGAGTCGATAACCGACATTGTTGTTGAACACATCAAGACCCATTGTCATCTCCTTTTCCCGTTGGGGATTGCCAAAACGAAGAGAGCGGTTGAGGCACGCCTTGATAAGAGCTGCCCGCTCGAAAGTAATGTGAGCTTCGGAATGCCCAGTCTTCTTGTTTTTCTTGCCCTGCTCGGCGCGAATTCTACGAACACTTGCCTGAAGGAGCGTTGCAGGATATGGGGTACCGGAAAATATTGCCCGCATCGTTTCCCCAACCAGATTTGGGGGGATGTTCTTTTCGTCTTCCTGGGATGCGATCGCGCGCAACAACCGCCGGAGCGGAAGGGCATTTTCCCTTCTTCGATCGGGTACAATTGCCAGGTCATCAACATGCCTTTTGAGGAGGGAACCAATTTCCCTGACTGATCCTTCCGTCCAGAATCTCACTGCAATTCGTGCGGAGTTGGGCGAAAGACCCAGAACGAAAAACCGGTTTTCATCTTCCGGAATTGCGAAGGACCCATTCCAAATAGAGTCGTATAGAGCCTTGACGGCTTCTATGTCCTTGTCAGGATCATCTTTGGGAGGTTCAGAGAAAAAAAAGGGAACCGCGCATTCGAAAGGGGACTCCTTGGCACTCCAAAAAACGGTTGTCGCATCCCCGATCTGGACTTTTTGCTTGGAGTCTTTCCTCAACAAATAGTTCAACCCTGTGGAATACGCAAAGGATGCGCATTTTCCGATTGGGGAGTTATTCCCCTGCT
Organism: bacterium CG2_30_54_10; assembly: GCA_001872985.1. Lineage (GTDB taxonomy): Bacteria > Muiribacteriota > Ozemobacteria > Ozemobacterales > Ozemobacteraceae > CG2-30-54-10. Next base: position 5,728 of record MNYA01000453.1, read on the forward strand.
CCTTCAAAAAAGAGGAAAAAGCTGGAACAGCACCCCCATTAATACCGTTGGCTACCTTGTTGTTAACCGAAACCAGGCTTGCACCTGTTGGGTTCGCACCGCGAACCCCTTTAATGGGCGGTTCCAGGGGAACGATTTCATTTTCTAAACCGGTCACCAAGCACCGACCGACCTTGCCCGGGGATTTGGTAACCGAGGAAATCACCCCACGAACTTCAGGGTCATCGGTTACGGGGACTCCATCAATCGCAATAAGCATGGGTTGGTTTCTTTTTACAACAGTTGGCCAAAGCGGATCGCTCTGAATCTTTGCCTTATCCAGCTGGTTTAAAAAACTCAAAACAGCATTTACCTTGCCGGATTTCTTCCCAAGAAGCTTAACTCGCTCTTCGAAAGCCAAATGCTGTCTTCCAACCCTCTCGGGATCAGGTGGTTTTCCATTTTTCCTTTGAACAGGAATTCCAAAAAGATATTCGAGGTTCTCCCAGAGCAGGTTGGCTTTGATTCCATTTCCCTTCTTTTCGCCTAAGGAGGGAACAAGATATTCCTTGCCCCTTTTTTTTTGGCCAACTCCTTCGCTCATTTCTTTGAAACCCAAGAAATTTCCCGATAGATCAATGACTGCAAGATAGGAGAACTCCCGGCGTTCCCATCCTTCACGCGGCAGATCAGGTTTGCGGTCGTAGTATTCCTTGAGGGCTTGGAGGATCATCGGCGCACCTCCGGGCTGTCGCGGTCAGGAACGGCGATAACGCCATTATCAAGCTTTGCGCGGAAGAACATGGGCTTGATATCGGCGGGATCAGTGAAGTCCAGATCATAAAGCATGAAACCAAGTTCATGGGAATCGGTGATCGGTGCAGGGGAAGTCAACTTTGGGTCAACCAACTGCACATTGGCGGCGAATTCCCGGCAACCCAGATATGGCTGGTGGAAATGCTGGCCCTTCCTGGCTCGCCGCTCGAACATGGCGGCATACTTGGCCTCCGTTTCGTCAGGACGACGATCGGGAATTTTCATGGCCACCGCTTCGCCCACATCAATCAACCAGTCGGGCACAGGGTTGACGGTCTTGCCGCGCTTGTCGGGTGGAATGAAACGGAACTCCCCATGCAAGCGATACCGGACATCACGCAGGAAGAGCCCGGCCCGCTGTTGGCGTTCATCCTCGACGAAAAAGCCGTCAGATCGCGGCGATGCGACTTTCCCGACTTCGTTGCGGCGAACCGAAATCCACTTTATGGGGGCCAACACCTCGATTCGCTTGATCTGCCAGAAAATGGCAGGTTTCCAAAGGATGGCATCGAAAATGGCCCGGGCCGCGGACGGGGTAATCACATCATAACTCACCCGCTCGACCTTCATTTCCGGTCGGGTGAAACAGGCAAACGGCCCACTCACCTCGAGACAGAAACCCTTCATATTGGTCTCCTTCCCTTGCGCTTCAAATGCATAGATCCTCCGGGCTGTAGGCCTCGCGGTGCAAGTCCAACCCGAGGTTTTCCCGATAGAGGGTCGTATCGACCTGGACCAGAATCCGGTCATGGAGTTTCTCGATGAAACTTTGCGTCAAAAGATGGTCAGCGGTGGGGCCGGGAACTGTTACGGTAAACCTCTGAAGTGCCCGCATAATCTCTCGAGTCGGCCCGCCAAATCGCAAACGCTCGATCAACTTTTCGTTATTCCCATAGCTAACAACGATTGGAACGGAGTATTCATCGATCAACCGGAATTCCCCGCCCGCCGTCCGAAATTGAACATGGCCTTCATGATTCACGTTCTTAACGAGATTGTCCCTGAGCCACGTTTCACCGAGATCATTCACGCTCGAGTAAAACAACTGAAAGTAACTCCGGAAGATTTCAGGATCAGCCGGCGCAAACTCCGGCGCAGCGCACAACTCCCTGGTCGTGTCCCGACCTTTGCGAAGCAAGTCGGGAAGCTTTCCCTCGGGGGGAATAAAAACATGCACCATTCCGGGGCGGTCGAGACGGCCTTCGCGATTGCATCGCCCGGCGGCTTGATTGATGGAGTCGAGGCCTGCCAGAGCGCGATACACGACAGGAAAATCCATATCCACGCCTGCCTCCACCAACTGGGTGCTGATGACGCGAACTGCATCGCCCGTCTCGAGCCGCGCCTTGATCGTGGCAATCACATTGGATCGATGTTGTCCGCACATAAGCGCCGAGAGATGGATGGTATCTTCCGGCATGGCCTTCCAAAGGTCAAAACAATCACGACGTCGATTTACGATGCAAAGCACCTGCTGATGCTTTTGAAGTTCGGCGGCCAGCGTCGGCCAATCGGTCTGCCGATCCAGATTTTCGGGAAACCGGATGCTGGTGCGCTGGAGTTCCCCGAAAAGGCTGGAAGGGTTGGGAATGATCTCCCGGGGTGGCCGTTCGAGATATCGATCAAGAGCGGGTTGAGTGGCAGTGGAGAGGACGACCGTCACCCTGTAATCACTCACGAGGCGGTTGAGCGCCTCAGTGCATGGAAAAAGCCATTTTGGCGGCAGGAGTTGCGCTTCATCAAGAATCACCACGCTGTTCACGAGGTTGTGAAGCTTTCGACACCGGCCCGGCTTGGCTGCATACAAGGACTCGAAAAACTGGACATTGGTCGTTACGATGACCGGGGCGTCCCAGTTCTCGGTGGCCAGTGAAAGGCCCGGGGTCTCCCGCTCTCTTTCGGGGGCGATATTCGAGTGGTGCTCGACCACGTTGGTTGCACCTAAGAAACCCCTCAGAACATCGGCGGTCTGCTCGATTATGCTGGTGTATGGAATGACATAGACGATGCGCTTTTTGCCGTGGCGCACGGCATGATCGAGAGCGAAGGCGGTTCCAGAGAGGGTTTTCCCTCCACCGGTCGGAACGGTCAGCGTGAACATTCCCGGCTCCTCGAGAGCGGCTTTCCGGCAATCGGCCAGGATGCCTGCGCGAATCCGGTTGATGTTCTTTTCCGGCGATCTGGCTCTGGCTTGCACCATCATCGCTTCAAGCGCCAAATCGAAGCGGGGTTTTAATTCCGCCAGGGTTGGAAAAACCAGACGACTGGATGCCTTTTTGGAGTCCATGAAGGCTTCAGTATCGAGAAAATCGGCGTCAACCAGGCATGAAAAGACCATTCGCACCCAAAGGTGGAAAGCCATCGGCTCACCATTGCGGCATTGTCCGGCAAAATCCGGGGGTCGCAAATCGAGCGGCAAGACACCCGCGAACTCGCTGACTTTATCTCGAATCCCTTCGAAAACCGGTTTTTCAGCTTCGAGTCGCTGAGAAAGTGAGTCGCGCCCTCCGTGCCAATCAGGCAAACCAGCATGGTGACCGGCGATCAGATAAGCGATTGTCCTGCCGATAATCGAGCGGGAGGGTTGACAATTGTCCAGGGCGAACACCGCGCCACACCCTGAGTGGTTGATCCGGCCCCCTGTCGCCTCACCATCAAACTCGGAGGAGTCCAGGCCATTTTCCCGGAAAAGATAAGCCTGGAAATCAGGATGCACCTTTCCCAAATCGTGAAGTCGACCGGCCACCAGACCCCACTCTCGCGAGGAAAAACCGGCGGCGAATCCGGCCGCTTTCTCCGCTACCGAGGCAAGATGTTCCTCCAACGGCTGCCATTTATCAGGAGGAAACCCCTCCAACGAGTGCGCGAAACAAGGCATCCGGCCCCCTCCCTGTTGGCTACGTCAGGAATCCTCACGATAACTCTAAATTGTCGCCCTGTCAATCAACGAGATCCAACGAGACCCTATCCGCCAGCACATCCCTCTCCGACCCTCAAAAGTATTCCTTCCCCTCCCTACTCTCATCCATCGTACGAGTTCAGCGGTTTGGGAAAAAATGTCGAAATGGGCCTGGATTCCCGCCTTCGCGGAAATCTAGTTCATACTATTCTCGTAAGAGTTAAGCGGTTTGAAATAAGAAAGACGAAGAAAGCTGGGGAAACGGAAAAAAGGGAGAAAGGATAGGATATTTGGCCGCGGATTAACGCAGATTAACGCAGATCTGGAGTGGAAGGAAAAAAATTCAGAGTTTACCTGTTTGGGAAAATTGAAGAGAAGGTGAATGGGAGAAAATGGAGAATGGGAGAAAATAAATTTAGGGTTCTTGAAAAAAATTCTCCATTTCTCCATTTCTCCTTATTCTTTCCTCGTTCTCCCCTTTTCAAACCGCTAAACTCTTACCTATTCTCAATCCTCTAAACTCATATCAATTCTTTCTTGGTTCCAAATCCGCGTTAATCTGCGTTAATCCGCGGCTAAAACTCTTCTCTTTCTTTCTTTATTTCTTTCTTTCTTTTCTTCGGCTAATTGTAAAACCAACTCACCGCGGCTTACTAGCGCGTTCTGCTTTCATCGTTGCTTCCAAAACCAAAAAGGCAACGTAAATAGCCAGTATCAACCACGCAACCCCGACGACCATGCTGGGAAGATGGAGCTGCTCGGCCAGCCGGTAGGCATCCGACTGCGGAACGGCGCGGTCGATCAGGTCGGATTTGATGTCCAGGATCACGTAAAACATCGATGACAGGCCGATGTAGCGCAACAACTGGTCGCAGGCCACCTCGCCGAACTGGCTGGCGAAGCCCACCATCGCCGCCCCGAAGGAAAGCCCGAAAATCACCCCGGCGGTGGTTCGCACGTAGAAAACAGTAACGCCGATCAGCAAAACGCCAAGAAACTGCACCAGCTCACGGTCGAGGCGGGTCTTCGCGGCCATGTACAGAATGCCGGCGCCCCAGAGAAGGCTTCCCAGATACCCGGCTGAGAGGATCAGCCACCAGCTTCCGCCGGCCGTCCAGCAGAGGCCGCCCTGGTCCGCGGTCAGCTCGATCGAATGCATGCTTCCCCCGGTCAACACGGCGGCCAGTCCGTGCGACAGTTCATGGAAGAACACCGTCAGAAGCTTGATCGGATAAACAATCGGGCTCTCCCAGAAGTACACCGACAGCCCGAACAGAATCAGGGGAATCCCCATGCCTCCGAGCGGCAGGGCGGGGGCTTTCCCCCCGCCATCGAGGTTCAATGCCGGATTGGGAAACGCTTGCATCAAGTATCTCCTTTCATCAGGCCCTCGGCCCAGTTTACGTCGTGGCTACCAAGATCAGCTAAACTCCAGCCCTTTGTTGTCATTGCCGCAATGGCGGACCAGAGCGAAGCGAAGCAATCCCCGGCATCACGAGATTGCTTCGGCGCAATGCGCCTCGCAATGACAATCTCTCGGTCGCGGGTCAGACCAGAATTTAGCATGTTTTGTTGGTCGCGGTTCATGCCGGGGTCGTTCCTGTCGGGGTTGAGCCTGACGGGCTTTCCCCAGCCGGAATTGACTCGGTCGGTTTCCACCGGAAAAGATGGAACATCAGGCAGGTAATGAATGTCGCGAGGAATCCCATTTTGAATGAGTTGTCGGCCTGATAAAGTTTCATCATCAGCGTGAAAGCCAACCCGGCTGACAGCAGTGCCACCACGGTGAACCAGAAGAAACGGTATCGGCCGGTGAACATGAAGAGAAGTGAAATTCCGGCCAGGGCGCCGCACAAAACAATTCCCACCTGGAACATCTTCCCTTGCCCCGAGCGGGGGCTGACCAGAACGCCTGCCATGTGTGGCGGTTCGCCGTTGGGTTCGATCTGCTGCATCAGGAAACTCGTCGACCAGGATGTGGTCGGAATCATGAACTTGACAGGCAGGAGCCCGACGACGCTGCTTCCGCCGACATCTCCGCCCAGGACGGACTGGGTCTTGGTGGTCATCAAGGCACCCAGGTCGAGCCCTGGAAACTGCTTGCGACCATCGAGCAATGGCTGATCCGGGCGATCCATTATCCGGTCCACGTTTCCTTCCCCTCTCATCAGCTCGAACCCTTCGGGCAGGAAGGCCACCCAGCTCAACTCGCTCACGTCCAGATGGACCCGCGGCAGCTCCAACCTGAGCGCCTGGAAAGACCGCAAGGGTCCCGCCAATCGCATGGCGAAAATGATCTCGACGGGAAACGGCTGCGGATCGCCATTGACCATCGGCGAACGGATGATGGGAATATTGAAGACTTTCTTTTCAGGATCGAATCCGGCCTTGACCGCGAGGTTCGCCACCTCGCTGCTCCACAGGGTGGTCGTGACCGAACCGAGTTCGGGGAGCCGGATCTTCAGGAACTGCTCGGAATTGTTGCGGACCTCAAAAGCCACCCGGGTCAACAGGAAGCCATCCTCGTTGACCAGGGTCATGGCCTCGGCCCGATCGACCACGGCCGAGACCTGATCGACCGCCTTCGGCCTGGTCAGGCTCAACTGCAGCTTGTTCGGATGCTTGATGAACTTGAAGGCCAAAGGCAACTTCTCCGGCGGCTGCCCTTTGTAATCACGAAGGAACTCACCCACATCGATTACGCTATATCCGACTAGCGTTTCAGGGGCACCGACCTCGAAGGACGGAAGACAGCCGACGGCTAACAACCCCGTGCTGCGGTCGGCATTTACAGGTATCATCTCAGGAACCAGATAGAGTTCATTCTCTTTCAACCGCTGGATGTCCTCCTCGAACTCGACCGCAAAACCGACCACGCCCTTCACCTCGGAATTGAAAGCAATGTTCAGCCGTCTGAACTTCTCGTCAGCAACCTCCTCGATCTTCCAATCATCGATCGTCCTGTCCTCGACCTTTAGAACGCGAATTTGCGGCGGAACCCGCAAGGTGAAACTCGAAATTCCCTCGGAGCCCATTACCTGCAAGACATATTGGTTGCGACCCTGCACGAAGCCCTCCTCGAACATCAGCAGGTTCTTTTCGGTCACCAGCACCCGGGTCTCCTCGTGAAGAACGACTGGTGCCGAAGCCGCCGCGGTTGCCGAACCCGAGGCCGACTCCGCCTCGCCCTGCTCATCGGTGACCGCGGCAGGAGAAGACATGCCCAGCCGCCGCGCCAGCTCCACTTTCACCCTGGAGGTCGGAGGCAGAATTGCCCGGAAGGTGGTACCCCGCGGTCCGGAGGCTACCACCGTCAGGATCCCGGGATCGAGCCAGGCATCACAATCGCCCTCGGGAACGAGTATCTCGAGAGTCGAAAGGCAGAACGGCACCATTGGCAGTTCGAACCGACGGGTGTTGAACTCGGTTGCCGAGAAGGGAAGAAAGAAATCGACATCGAGCACGCGCGAACCCGTGCCGTTGGTGATCAGGCCATAGTGGCTTTCACCGGAATCCTGGGCGGTGACCAGGTCGAGAGGGGCCGGTGAACCATCCAGCGATACCTGGGAGGGAATCACCATTGAAGACAACAACCTGATTGTCTTCCAGCCCTCGTTGAAAAGCTCGATCTCGAAATGGCCCCGGAACTTCACCCCGCGTTCCCCAATTGTTCCTTTGTATTCAGCCCGCCGGGTTGAAAAATTGATGGGGGACCGGATGGGCTCGGGAGTCGGCTTTTCGCCTACATCGAGCAGATATCGATAGTCGGCTTCCGGGACGATGACCATACTTTCCTCCGGACCCATCACCTTCGACAGTTCGGTGAAGGGGACCATCACCCGGACTTCCGGGTGAGGGGCGCCAAACGCCGCCAGGGTTCCAACCAGCAGAAAGGCCACCAACGCTATGGAAACGGGCACAGGCGAAACCACGGGCTCACCTGCCCGACCGGATACTGGCTGTTCTGGCTCAGGCTCAGGTTCAGGTTCAGGCTCCTTGCCCGCCTTGTCATCGAAGTTGATACCCGAAACAGACGGACGAACATGACGTCGTGGTTGGCTTCCCAATCCACCGGAGCCGCCGGGGCCACCGGAGCCGCCGGGGTGCTTATCATCGCCCGGACCTCCCGGGTTGCCGCCTCCGTCGCCGAATGAAACATTCTGAAGAGAGATGAACCATCCGACCTTCCAGGCCACCCCGACGGCCAGGGCAAACCACAAACCGTAATTGGCCGAATCGCCTATGGCGGCGAACATCTGGTCCCAGACGGACAGGACCCCGATGATCGCGCCGGCCATTAGAAGCTTCGGAAAATAGCGGTGGTAGGTTCCTCCGACAAAGTAGAACCCGGCCAGCAAACCCAGCAGGAAGGCGGTGATCTTCAAACCTTGCAGGATCTCCCATCTCATGAACCCGAACCGAACTGTCGGGCAGGTGGTGTTCCTGGTCAGCGCTCCATCGCCAGCTTGATCGGCCAGAACCAGATCCCTGGTAAGCGAGTAGAAGTTCGAAGTCAGGACGAACTTGGTTTCCAGGGAAAGGGCTCCCTTGGTGCGTCCCCCAGAGAAGCCTTTCCTGGGTTCCGGAGCGCCTGGGCTCCCCGACGGTGCTGAGGTCTGAACGTGGGTCGGGCTGTGAACTCCGGCCATGTTCAGGATTTTGTCGATGTCCTGGTCGACTCCGCCGCAGCCCTTGCAGTAGACGAAGCCGGTGCTGCTCAGATCTCCGGAAGCGAAGTATTCGCATGTCATCATGGGGGGAGTGATCGGGCTCTTCAGATACTGGCCCTTTAACAACGCCGGCATATCCAACCCCGTCATCATTGCGGGATGGTCCATGTTGTACATTTCGACGGCTCCCTGCAAAACCCGCTGATTGGCATAACAGGCCTTCATCCGGCTCTGCTCCCTGGCCTTGCGGAAGTTGGGGGTGGCAATGGCCGCGAGAATGCCCAGAATCGCCACCACGATCATCAATTCAGCCAGGCGAAAACCCTTGCCGGAGAAGACAAAGGAAACGAGCCCGATATGGCGAGCCAGCTGAAGTTTTAAGGTTGTACTTTAACACTAAAATGATATTTAGTACTAGAGTGAAAAAGAAAAGCCGTTTTGCTGTCCTGTTGATATTAGTACGGGGTTCTTTCTTGCCGGGTTCGGGAAACCACCTCCTGGTTTCAGGCTCTCTTGAGATGCTTTTTCTCGACTCTATTCTACATTCCATTTTTCGTAGGAGTTTAGCCTTCTGAAAAAATATCGGAAAACGGTGTACTTTTTTCCAAAAACGTGCTTCAATAAAGTCATGATGACTCAAGAAGAAGCCTGCAAGATTTTTGAGGCAGGG
>MNYA01000088.1 GCA_001872985.1 bacterium CG2_30_54_10
CTCACGTTAGAACTTGATAAAAATCCCCATTTTGAACTTATCGGATAGACGCTTCGTGCCGCTTAATTAATTTCTGGGTAAGAGTTTAGCGGTTTGAAATAAGAAAGACGAAGAAAGCTGGGGAAACGAAAAAATAGAAAAAAGGAAAGGATTTTTTTGCCGCAGATAAACGCGGATTAACGCAGATCTGGAGGGGAAGGAAAGAAAGTAAGAGTTTGGTAGTTTGGGAAAATTGAAGAAAAGGTGCCATTCATCATTCATCATTCATCATTCATCATTTCCTCTATCTCCACTTCTCCTAAATTCCTTCGTTCTCCATTTTTTCAAACGGCTAAACTCTTACAAAAAATGTATCTTCTCAATAAAGAGGGGGAACCTTCCGTCATTCCCGCGAAGGCGGGAACCAGCATACGCAAAAGGACGACGGGGCCTGGATTCCCGGCTGCGCGGGAATGACACATTCCGATGTTTTCGAAGGGTGCGACATTTGAGGCATGTTATGTTAAGGCTTTTGACAACTCAGGCTGTGCGGAATGCCCGAAAAGTGGCGGAGGCTGGAAGCCTCCGCTGCAGCGCCTGGAAGCCGCTGCCACTTTGGGCCGCCACCTTGCGCGAAGATCACACCCCTTTCGAAGTTTCCGCGAGTTATTGAGATGATGCCGCATCACGGTCAATCGGTCAGGGAACTGTGTCATCCGAAAGAGGTTCGGGAGCAATCGGGGCTGGAATTCCATCCAGAGGATCTGAGGCGATTATCGGCCCAGGAAGCGACAAATCTACCGCCGAGCCAGACCCGGTGGTAGCAGAATCAGGAACCGGCAATTTTTCCGTTCCGGTTCCTGCGCTTTCAGAGTCTGAACCAATGGGGGCCGAACCCTCAGTCTGTTTCGGCCCCATGAGTCTTTCGTCCTCGCCATTATCCAAGGGCTGGTTTTCGGGCGCAAGCGTGGACGCAGACCCGGGCGCAAGAGCGGGCATGGCCGCAGGCTCAGCAGGCTCCGGCGAAGGCGCGAGCTCAGGAATGGGCTCAGAATCAGGCGAAGGCTCAGGCGAAGGCTCAGGCAAAGGCGCGGGCTCTGTTTCGGCAGGGTTCGACGCAGAAGCATTCTGGGAAATGCTTTCGATGACACGAGGAGGCGGGTATCTGCTCTCACCCGTTGTTTCATCGGGGCGCGAAGAAGCCCATGTGTTTCCCGGTTCCAGGGGAGGGGCTTCCAGGACGGCGAAGTCAGCTTTATCGGATGCACCGCGGATTTTATCGGGAGGAAGGCTTGGAAACCACTCCAGCGATCCGTTCCGATTCATTATCGTGATCGGCCTTGTTTTCTGAGAAAGTAATACGGGAATATCCTCAGCCGATATCTCGACAAGGCCCTTCCATGCCAGTTCCCCCATATCGTGGACATCAATCGGCCTTTTTTCGTAATTGGTTGTCATCATGGAAACAAGAGACGGCCCAATCTCGCCCCGCACGCTTGGATTGAGGCTGAACCCAATCGGATTCATGAAAAGCGACAAGTGCAGGACGATCGCAAGAAAGATGATTCCAACCAATCGCACATTCGATGAAAGAGGCTGAATTTCAGCGAGATTCAAGAAAACCATGTAGGCGCCGACAAGCGTAAAAACCGGCAGTGTGGTCGGGTCAAGAAGAGCCACGAGACCCGAGAATGCGTAAAAGATCAAGGTTGGAAGATCTTCTTCTCCCAGCCGCGCAAGCCCCAACAGGTTCGGTATAAGAAAGATCGCGCCAAGAAGCGCGAGGGTTTTTCCATCTTCCGAGGTCTGAAAAAGCGATGACAACGGGGTGTGAACCACCGCGCTCGCCGCACCCTCCGGAAAAAAAAGAATGCCGATCAGCCCGCAAAGAATCAGAGTTAGCCTGAATTCATCGTTGACAAGGACGTGGCATACGATCAATCCAAGGAGGAGCCAACTGTTGAGACCAAGTGCGCTCGCCGCCGCCAGTACCGGAATTAGCGCTACGCCGAAGGAACCCTTTAGAAAATCACCCTCAAACATGCAGATCAAGCCGGCCAGAAAGAGCAACTGAAGAGTCCATCGGAGGCTTAGGATAGACTGCAGGCCAAGGGCAAATACGCAAAGAACGACGATCCCCGGAAGAACTTCTTTCCCCTTGAAGACCCAGACCGCAACAATGCAACAAAGCAAAAAGTAGGCGATATGATAGACAGTCTTCAGCCCCACCATTGAGGCGGTCGACTGGACGATCGAAAAAGACAAAGCCTCGGGAAGAATCGCCCATCCGATGTTCAGATCGAAATCACGGGCGAAAAGGAGATCCCAGTAGGTGCCCGTAGGAAAAGGCGTGGAGCGGGTGTAAAAGAAAAGAATGGCGATCGTTGCGGCCAGGATCGCTATCCGCTCCCAATCCATCGGAAGACCCTCTTCCCGATTGACGTTCACCTTTGATGTCTCAAGATTGAAACTCATTTTCAAGCCTCAACAATCGACCAGCTTTTCTGGTTTGATCGGAAGAATGCGGATCCGCTTTCCGGTGGCGTTGAACACCGCATTGCCAACAGCCGGAGCGATACCCATCAGCGGTACTTCCCCAAACCCTTTCGCGCCGTAAGGGCCTTCACTATACGGGTGTTCGACAATGATCGGAACTATTTCAGGGGAATCTTCGACCGTTGGGAGGATATAGGTGGAAAACGCGTTGTTGAGCATCCGACCGCTCGAATCGTGCCGGATCTCTTCCATGGTGCAGTATCCAAGACCTTGAAGGGCTCCGCCCTGGATCTGGCCCTCGACCTGCTGAGGATTGATGGCCTTACCCATTTCGTGCGCCGAGATTAGCCTGGTTACCTTGATCTCGCCAGTTTCCATGTCAACCTCAACCTCGGCAATGTTGGTACAATAGCTGTAAACGAAATACGCATCGCCTTGGCCGGTTTTTTTGTCGAACGAGGTGTCAGGAGCGACGTACCAGCCAAATGAGCTTGGCATGAGCCGCCGGGAATACATTTCCTTTACAAGATCCTGGAAGGCGATCTTCGATGCTTTTGCCGGATTTTTGAACGATGCGAACCCGTCGATGATCTCGATCTCATCGGTTTCGCCAGCTCCGAGAAGGTCTTTTGCGATCGGTAACAACCTGGTTTTGAGCTCTTTCCCGGCGGAAATCAGGGCGTTTCCAGACATGAAAGTGGTGCGACTCGCGACGGTCGGCCCGGAATCGGGAACAAATGCAGTGTCGGTTTCGATCACATTCACAAGATCGTAAGATGCTCCCAGGGCGTCAGCAGCGATTTGCGCCAGAATCGTTCGGGCCCCTTGTCCCATTTCGGTGTTTCCGACTGCGCAGGAAACAGAGCCATCCTTCATTATGGTCATGCTTGCACCCGCCCTGTCGAGATGCTTCCCACCCGCTCCCAGGCCGACTCCGTAGTAAATTGTGGAAACTCCAATTCCCTTTCGGATTTTTTCGGTGCGTTTGGATGGGTGACGCCAATTTTTCTTCCAATCGGCGGCCGCGGTGGCACGAGCGATGGTTTCCATAAGACCGCAGGATTGGTCGATCTTTTGGTTGGTGGCGGTGCTGTCCCCCAGCTTCAAGCCATTTATTCGGCGGATCTCCACCGGGTCGATGCCCAGTTCGTCAGCGATCTCATCGATGATCGACTCTCCCGCGAAAATGACCTGGGGAGAACCGAACCCGCGGTAAGCTCCACATGGAACTTTGTTGGTTGCCATCGCAAAGGAACGAATAAGGACATTTTCGCAGACGTATGGCCCAAGCGCATGGACAGTGCCGCGCCAAAGCACGATCGGGCTCAAGGTTGCATAGGCGCCGCCATCGACGTAATAAGCAATATCCGCCGAGATAAGCTTGCCCTGGCAATCGGTTCCGATTTTCATGCGGATCAGCCCGGGATGCCGCTTTGGGCTGGCAATGATGTCTTCCTCGCGTTTGAAGATAAGCTTCACCGGCCGCTGGAGAAGCTGGGCGGCCATGGCTGCCTGCCCCGCGACGATGCTGGGAAAGTCTTCCTTTCCGCCGAATCCGCCACCGGTCGTGGTTTGAACTACCCGAACCTTGTTGCGGGTAGTTCCAAGGATCTGGGAAACCGCATCGTGGACGTAGAACGGGCATTGCATCGAACCATACACGGTCATCTGCCCTTCGGGGCCCGGAACAGCCATCATTCCTTGTGTTTCAAGATACGCGTGTTCCTGATAGGGGGTCTCATACTCGCGCTCGAAGACTTTTTCGGCCTTGGAGAAGGCTTTATTTGCATCGCCTTTTGTTATCGTGTATTCGGTGAAAACATTGTTGTCTTTATAAATTCTGGAAGAATCTGAATCAAGGGCTTCGCGAATCGAAAGCACCGGCTTGAGAGGCGCGAGATCGAGCTTGACCAGGTCAGCCGCTGCGTAGGCTGCTTCAGGGTTCTCGGCAACCACGATGGCGATGGGTTCGCCGTGGAAGCGCACTTCATCGGCCGCAAGAAAAACCTGGTCATCGTAGACGAGCGGATTAACGTTTTTTCCGGGAATGTCCTTTGCGAGAAAAACTGCTTTTACGCCTGGAAAAGCCAGCGCCGAGGAGGTGTCGATTGCTTTTATGCGGCCATAGGCAATCGGAGAACGAACCGTTGCCGCATAGAGCAACCCCGGCGCAGAGTAGTCGTCGACAAACTTGGCTCTCCCGGTAACTTTGTCCCAGGCGTCTTTGCGCGGAACGGATCGGCCTACCGCCGGCATGGCTTAAACCTCCTGGCAGATCTTCTCCAGTTGTCGAGCAAGTGTATCACACTGGCTTCAATCTTACCAGAAGGGAAACTCAGCCTCACTTATCTTTTACACACACTGGCTTCCCTGTGGGTGATTGACAAACTATGCTAAATTCGTATCTCCTCAAAAAGAAGGGGCATTAGCCGATTCTCAACATAAAGCGAGATTCCTCACATTCGTTCCGAATGACAAACGATGCTGTCATTTCGGCCGAAAGGGGGAAATCTCTTGCGCCAGGAATCATTGAGTTTCTTCAAATTATTGAGTAGATACCCGCAATTCTCTGTCCCCGCCTCGCACGCACTAAGGCCCTCATAGGGCTACCGGCTTTCCGGGGTCGGAGTCGAAGTCGAAGTCGAAGTCGAAGTCGAAGCAGCATGCGGGATGAGCCCGGGAACAAGGAAATCAAAGACTTTTTCAATAAGCTTGGATCGATTCTCTTCCCCGTCGATGGCTTCGAAACGGAAGCCAAGATACACGCCTCGATAGTTGGCTCCAGTCACGGAGATTCCGGCCCCGCGACCGTCGGCGGTTTTCACGAACGGTTCAGCGGGGGCGGCACATTCCATGATCGTCACGTCGTTAGCTGAGGGAACCGAGTCTTCGCCATTCAGGCCAAACTCCCGGATCTTGCCTTCCTTGTCGGCAAATGTCAACCGCGGCAATTCCCGGTCGTCCTCTACATATTTGAATTTGAAGAACTCCTCAAGCAGGCGGGTATTACTGTTCTGCTGTTCGATCGATTGCGCCGCGATGAACAGCCGCCCGCCCGCCTCCAAATAGCCGATCAGATCGTCGGAAGAAGGCGCAGTCCGCCCGAATGAGTTTACGGAAACACTATCGGTAATCACCAGACCATCTTTATAACCGGCCAATATTTCGGGGAAACGATAACCGAAAACCTTGGGATCCCAGAGAATGTCCGGCCTGACCCCAAGCTGCTTGAATACCTTCAAAAGCGGAAGCAAAGAAGGAATGTCCTCGACAAGTCCGCCGGTTACGAGCAGCTTGGAACCTGCCTGATACTGCGGTACCCGGCTAATGAAGCTTGCCCAACTGGTTTCCTTGGCAAATTGCAGCATCTTGTATGAGGACTGGAACTCGAGGCAGTAAGGGTAATAGATCGACATTCCGAAGCTGTTGCCCATGCCTTGGGTATGCCCCTCGGCGATCAGAGGGGAGGTCGGCGGAAACTGCGTGACAAGCGTATATTCACGCCCCCTCCGCTCGGTCATGTCGGGGCTGGTTTTCCCGTCCTGATATTGGATCTTGAAATTGATCTCTTTCACGTATTCGCGTCTCTTCGCAACCGGATCAAGAACCACGGTAAATGGGCCGATAACGCATGAATAATCGCCTTTATCGTCAGGGCCGGCAAGCGGCGTCCGGGCGAAGCGCGAATGATAGATTTCGGTACTGGAAGGCCGCATCTCTTTTGGCGGAGTTTTCCACCCGTTGTAGCCCCAGACGACCGCACCAGGGGTTCGGCGCTTGATTACGACCGGCTGTGAAAGCCTGTCATCGAGCTTTGGGTACCCGATAAGAGTCAGTATTTCCTTGCAGATTCCGCGGGTTTCTTCCGGAAGATCGGCAAGCTGGGCTAGTTTCATGGAAAAATCCACCAGGTCCACGAAGCTTTCGTCACTATAGCGCCGCACCTTCGCGAACTGACCGAACTCGTCGACCAGAAGCCGTGTATAGGCGGAATGATTCGCCGACAACGAAGCTCCGAGCTTGTTGACCAGCTCAACAAGCGGTGAAATTCTGGAAAGATCGTATGCCGACTTGGTGACCGGGGCTCCGCCGAATCTGCGGGTGGTCTGCGACCCGCCTGCTGCGTATGATTTCACGTATGCCGAGGTCATAAGCTTCGCGAGTTGCCGTGGCGTAACCGAGGGATCCTCCTTTATCGGGCGCAGGGTGCCTTGGTAGGGCATTCCCTGCCCAGGCTCGGTTTGCTCGGAGGCGAGGAGAAAATCCGTCACGTTTCTGAGTTCGTAGGCAATCTCGATCATTCCCATCAAGCACGCGTCGAAATCGAGGATATCGAACCTCGGGTGTTTCGGATTGACCTTCTGAAGCGACGGAACCGCCTGCTGAAACGCCCACAGGACATCCGGAATGTTCAACATCTTCCCGGACTGGTCATCCAATGAAATCCCTTTCCAGCCGGCGCCATGGTTCCAGACGACGGCAACGAAATGGTCGGCCGGGTAGGTTTCGACGCCCCATTGAAGGAACTCCGCAAGCTCTTTGCGGTTTCCCATGTCGCGCTCGTCCAGGTTCATGACCAGTTTGCTGGCGATCTTCTTCGTGCGATCCTTAGTCACCTCGTAGCGCCTGGTACCGATCCAATTTCCATCTTCGACCGTGTCACCCCGGGAACCCTTCTGCCGATCGATCTGAACTACAATATTCATATTTTCATCAGATCCGATGCACTCCATCTCGTTCAGGTCTTTCATTCCCGAGGTCTCGAGGTCATTGTCCGCATTCAGGAAAATCAACACCGTCCAATTTTTCCGCCCCTTCTGGGTCGGCGCCGGCGGATTTTCACCGTGAGTCACGTATCCGACATCGTACTGGGCATCGTCGTACCACCAGATCGGAATCTCGGAAAGCTTCTTGCTCGCATAGATCGCTTTCACGACTTCATATTGATCCTTGGAGCCTTCGCTCTCCAGCGTTTTCAGCCGATTCTGGATCCGCGTGCAGAGATTCGCCGCCGCGGGATTTCCGGCATCACTCGCTCGCTGGGCCATCTGGAAGGAGGCCATTTCCCCGAGTTTTTTCAGGCCTGATGAAAAAGCCAAGTCCAGTGGAAAAGGAGTTGCCTCAGCGGTCTGGAGGAGAAGTTCCGTTAGTTCAGGCGACTGGCCAACGAGTTTGGTCACGTCCAGGTTGAGTTCGAAAAGCTTTGCATCGAAATTCCCAAGTAAAACCTTTCGGTAGGCGCCTGTGATGTTTGCCCGAAAATTTTTCTTGAGATTTTTGGGAAATGACTTCAAAAGCGTGGAAAGCAGATCCTTCGAGCGTTGATCGCTGAGATAGACCAAGGTAATGCGTTCGAGCTGAACCTCTACGATCTGCTGGATGATTTTGTCGACGTCACCTAGGGAAGGCGTGGGAAAAGCGGCCGACGCCCGGACGGCCGGGAATAGCAGCAGAACGAATATGACCGACGCCAAAGCAAGAAGGCGAGCTGAACGACTGAATTTCATTGCCGGGACTCCTTAAAAAACCATCCCACAATCTTAAGAATTTTCCCGAATTTGTCAACTGAAGGAAGAGACCAAACACTTTGTCAAAAGAAGGGGGGCGCGTTCGAATGTGCGCTAACTTTGAGTTAGATTGTCCTCTCGTAAGGAACGAGCATGCCAAAATGGCGCCAGTATTGCTCAGCCCCTCTAGGGGAGGCGACTTCCATCCGGTGGCTATACGCTCGATCTGGTATGCGCCCCATTTTTTTGAGAAGTTTCGTTATTGGTCTGGTCAACCGTTCAGAATTGTGGTACCACTATTATGCCTGCGCTGTTCAGGCATGGGAATGCCCCACAAAGAAAGAGTATACACACCATGTATCTGAAATCCCTCGAGCTCATGGGGTTCAAGTCATTCGGGAAAAAGACTGTATTCGATTTCCAGCCCGGCATCACGGCCATCATAGGTCCCAACGGTTCCGGAAAAAGCAATGTTTGCGACGCCATCCGCTGGGTTCTCGGAGAGCAGAGCCCCAAGACTTTGAGAGGAACGAAAATGGCCGAG
This sequence comes from bacterium CG2_30_54_10, assembly GCA_001872985.1. Taxonomy (GTDB): domain Bacteria; phylum Muiribacteriota; class Ozemobacteria; order Ozemobacterales; family Ozemobacteraceae; genus CG2-30-54-10. The sequence continues at coordinate 8,527 of MNYA01000088.1, forward strand.
GTGATCTTTGCCGGAACCCCCCAACTTCGCCCAGCCGCGTTCTCGCAGGTGAAGCTGGTTCTCGACAACCAGGATCGGACGATGCCCGTGGATTTCTCAGAAGTAGCCATCGGCCGTCAGCTTTTTAAATCCGGGGAAAGCAATTATTTTTTCAACAGCACCAAATCCCTTCTTGTCGATATCCGCGAAATGCTCATGGATACAGGCATAGGCAAGGAAGGCTACTCGGTCATCGGCCAGGGAGATATCGATGATATCATCTTTCAGCGTATCCAGAGCCGCCGGGCGCTGATAGAAGAAGCCGCCGGGATCACCAAGTTCAAGCATCGAAAGGCAAGCACCCTCCAGAAACTCGATCACACAAAGGCGAATATCACCCGCTTGCACGACATCGTTAGTGAAATCGAGACACAGCTCGGGCCTCTTGCAGCAAATGCCGAAAAGACCCGGAAATATCAGACACTCGTCGCTGAGATTCGGACTCTCGAGATCGACCTTGTCCTTTTCGACCTCACCAACCTCTATTCCGAGCATGAGAACGTCGACTCGATGCGGCGCGGCCTGCTTCTAAAGGTCGCTGAGATCGAGGCATTCCTCGAAGAAATCGGCCAAAAAAAATCTGCATCCCGAGACCGCCTGCAAGAGATGGAGCGTGTTCTCCGCGACCACCAGCAGAAACACCGCGAGATCGGCCTTACCATGGAGGAAAGCCGCAGAAAAGGAGCCGCGCTCAAGGAAGATTCCCGAAGCCATCAGGCTCGCTGTCAGGCAATCAATGAGGAAATCGCCTCGATTGACTCAATGCTCCTCAACGGCGGTCAGGAAATCAGCGATGCAGAAACACGGTTCCGAGAAGAAGAGACACGCGAGGTCGAGATCAACGGGCGCATGGCAGATATAGATTCAAACATCACCAATGTCCAGAGCCAACTCGACCAGCATCTGAAAGAAGTCTCCCAGGATCGTGAATCCTCCTTCCAGGTCGCGGTTCAGATGGCTGACAAGAAAAACCGCATCCTCACATCTTCTCAACAGATACAGATGGTACAGCGGCAGCTCGAAAAGGGCTCAGCCGACGTCAACCAGATGAAAAGCGGGATCGAAACACTTTCCCGTGAAAAAGACCGTCTGGTAAAAGACATTCAGAATCTCGATACCGAGAACGCCGACAGCGAGAAAACCCTTCTCGAAGACCAGGGGCGATTGCGCACTATCGAGCGCGATCTCCATCGCGCTGAAGAGGAACAAACAGCTACCGGCGACCAGATCAAAATCTCACATGCCCGCAGAAATATTCTCGAGGAGCTGAAAAACCGCGCTGAAAGCGGCATCGGCCGCGGCGTGCGCGAAGTCCTCTCGATGCAGAATACCGAACTCCCCGGTGTCTTCGGGATGGTTGGCGATCTGATAAAGGTTCCCCGAGGTTACGAGATTGCCTTTGAAACAGCCCTTGGCGGTAGCATCCAGGATGTCATCACCCGCGATGCCGCAACCGCCCAGAAAGCCATAGACCTGCTCAAACAAAAGAAAGCCGGTCGGGTCACATTCCTGCCTCTCGACATGATCAATCCACCGCCACGCACCGATAGCCCCAAAACGAAGGGATGTCTCGGTGTGGCCCTCGACCTGGTCGAATACGACGCCAAATTCTACACCGTGATGAATCACCTCCTCGGCCGAGTTCTCATCTTCGACAACCTCGATTCCGCGGTGGCTTTTGCTCGCACGACACGCAATTTCAACCGAATTGTAACCCTTGACGGCGACGTGGTCCGCTCCTCCGGGGCGATGACAGGCGGGGCCGAAGGACAGAGAATGGGCGGCCTTCTGGCGCGAAAGCGCGAACTCGAAGAGCTCGACGAAAAGCTCCAGCTCCTCTTGAAAGCAGAAAAGCAACTCGCCAACAAACTGAACAAGCTCGCCCC
>MNYA01000440.1:0-4783 GCA_001872985.1 bacterium CG2_30_54_10
AAGCGAAGCAATCTCAAAGTGAAGGATGCGATTGCTTCGCTTCGCTCGCAATGACAATTTTTGGCTCTTGAAGTTAATGTAGCCCACCACCAGAAATCTCTTGCGCCAGGAATCATTGAGGTCCCCTGAATTATTGAGTAGAAACAAATTTTCCTTAAAAATTTCTTTTCCTTAAATTTGGAAATCAGAAAAAGATTGTGCTATACTTCACCCACCTGTTTGAAGGGTTCTTCAACGGCTGCGTTCTCGGCTTGGCTCGTTACTGCCCGGCCAGGGTCGGTCTTGGTTGGTGTCGGTTGGTCGGCCCCGATGCCTGGCTCGCCCAGGATCGAGTCGGTCTTGCTTGGCTCTGGTTGGAGCGGCCGGAATGGCCGGAATGGCCGGATCGGACTGAGCGGCATGAGCGGTTGGAGCGGATTGGGCGAGACGAGGCGGGCTTGCCCCCGGCACAATTAGCCGATGGGATCGCCTTCAGAAGGGAGCAGTTAAACCATTCACGGAGGGTTCAAATGAAGGTTTGCGTTATCGTCAAATTGGTCCCTGACACTGAAGCGAAGATCCAGATCAAGGCAGGCGATGCCACCAAGATCGATGATTCCGAGATCTCGTTCATCATCAATCCCTACGATGAATATGCTGTCGAGGAAGCAGTCAAGATTGCTGATGAGAAGGATGCTGAAACAACGGTTCTTACCGTAGGGCCGAAGGAATCCGACGCTGCGATACGCCATGCTCTTGCAATGGGAATCGAAAATGCCGTCCACATCCTGGATAGCGGCGAGAGCGATGCGTTCAGAACCGCCTGCCTGATTCAAAAATGGATCGAAGGCAAAGGCTTTGACCTTGTCCTGTGCGGCCGCCAGGCGATTGACGACGATATGGGGGCCGTGGGCGCAATTCTCGGGGAACTTCTCGGGATCGCACAGGTTCTCATCGTGACCAAAATCGATTTATCCGCTGACAATAAGAAAGCTGTCTGCAAACGCGATGTGGAAGGCGGAGCTATGACCATCGAAACTCCGCTTCCCGCGGTTATTTCCTGTCAGAAAGGGCTCAATGAACCCCGCGTTCCGTCGATCATCGATATCAAACGCGCAAACAAGAAAACTGTTGAGATGGTCGATCCGAAAGCCTGCCCAGGTTTTCCTTCAACCTTGAAGGTTCGTATCGGAGGCCTTGTCATGCCTCCGCCCCGCACTGTCGGAAGGGTCATAGAGGGCGATCCGGCCTCGGCCGCAAGAGAGGTTGTGAGGCTCCTTAGGGATGAAGCAAAGGTCATTTGACCGAATGTACCTGAATAATCCGGGGCAGATGGTGATAGCATTCAACAGATGAAGACCTGTCATTGCGAGCGAAGCAACCCCCCTGATCCAGATGATCCTCCTGATCCGGATTGCTTCGTCGCTGACGCTTCTCGCAATGACAAATCGCCATCAGTTAATGCACTACCACTACCCCGGGGTAATCTGAAAACGGGGCCAGGCCCCTCAAACCACAAACTGGAGGAAACCCAATGAGCACCGAAATTTTGATGTGGGCGCAGGTTCGAGATTCAAGCCTTTTGAAAAATGTGGCCGAGTTGGCCGGCGAAGGAAAGAAGCTCAGCCAGGCGGTCGGCGGAAAACTTTCCGCCGTTCTGATCGGAAAAAATGTTGCGGGGATGACGAAAGATCTCGGCGATCTCGGCGTCCAGAAGGTTTATCTTGCCGATGATCCGGCGTTGGAACACTACTCGACCGAAAGCTACTGCTCGGTGTTCACCAAAGTATTCGAGAAATGCAAACCTTTCGCGGTCATCATGGGGGCGACGTTCCTTGGGCGCGATCTTTCCGCCCGTTTCGCCGGCCGGATACGCGGAGCTCTTGTTCCCGACGCCATTGCCTGGAAGTTCGAAAACGGGAAAATCAAGCCCTCGCGGCCGATGTACGCCGGGAAAGTTATCGCGGATATTTCCCTTCCCTCTGACGCGACTCCCGTCGTTACCTTGCGGGTAAACGTGTTTCCCCCTGCGGTGAAAACCTCCGGGGCTTCTCCGGAGATCGAGAAAATCGTCGCTCCAAATGTAAAAGATTCGTTGAGGACTGTCTGCACGGGAATTGTAAAGACAGCCGGCGCTCTGATAGATGTTACCGAAGCGGATATCGTTTTTTCCGGTGGCCGCGGAATGGCTGCTGAGGGCAATTTCAAGATGATGTTCGATATCGCGAAATCCATCGGCGCAGCGGTTGGTGCTTCGCGAGCGGCTGTGGATGCGGGTTGGATCCCACACGCCCATCAGGTTGGTCAGACCGGGAAGACGGTCACGCCGACGCTCTATATCGCATGCGGAATCTCCGGTTCCATCCAGCATCTCGCCGGAATGTCATCTTCGAAGATAATCGTAGCGGTTAACAAAGACCCCGACGCCAATATTTTCAAGGTCGCCAATTACGGCATCGTCGGAGATCTTTTTCAGGTTCTTCCGGTACTTGGCGAGGAAATTCGCAAGTTAAGGGCGCATTGAGGCGATGCCTATCATCTTATCCAAGCGGTTGTGTCATGCCATAATCTTTCGGCACGCACCGAATTGTTGAGGAAATGCCATGCATCCGATAAACGGCATCTTCGGAACGCTCGCGTTCTTCGCTCTCTGGATCGCGGCCTTTTGGATGTTCGGTGTCGCTCTCTACGGCAAGATCAGCCTTCTGTCCCGAGGCCGGTCTGAGTCCAGGGTTGATGTTCCTTGGGTAAGATTTCGTGGAGTGGCCCGGAATGTGGTCATGCATTTCGCTCTTTTGCGGGAGCCTTATCCGGGGCTTTTGCATTTGTTGATTTTCTATGGATTCATGGTTCTCGCCGTTGGAAATCTTTTTCTGTTCGGGGAAGCCCTCGCCCCCGTTGCGTTCAAACCTATTCTTGCCACAACTCTTTTCGGGCTTGTCGCCCTTTCAAAAGATCTTTTCTGCATCTTCGTGTACATCGGTGTTGCGATGGCGGCGTATAGAAGATACATCATCAAACCTGATCGGCTCGAAGGGTCGTCCCCGGATGCAACGATTATCCTCTCTTTGATCTTCGGGATCGTCACTTGCGCCTTGTTCATCGATGTATTCAGATTCGCGGCTGAGCGTGGAATCCATGAATTCCAGGATTGGGCGGTGATTTCAGCTTGGCTTTCCCGGTTCTTCACATCATTTTCGCCCGCTACTCTCGGCGCTTTTTTCTGGCTTACATGGTGGGCCCATCTGATTCTGATCCTGGCCTTTCTGGTTTACATTCCTCGCTCAAAGCACCTGCATTTGATCGCTTGTGCCTTCAACGAATTTTTCCGAAACCTCGAACCCAAGGGAAGAATGTCCAATGTTGATATCGAGAACTCAGATACCTTCGGTACCGAGAAGATCGAAGAGTTCGGCTGGAAGCAGTTGCTTGACCTCTTCGCCTGCGTCGAATGCGGTCGGTGCATGGAAAACTGTCCAACCGCCCGATCTGGAAAAAGCCTGAATCCAAAGGTTCTGATCTCCGACATGAAGCACCATCTCATCGATATGGGCCCCGACTTGGTCGAGAGAAAAAGCTCTCTCATTTTCAAATACCTCAACACGCAAAAGCTGCCCATTCCCATTCCGATTCCGGATAACGAATGGAAGCTTCTCGAAAAGGAAGGCCTTATTCCTATAGCCAAATCGGTGGGGGCCCCCTCGACGGTTCCCGAGACCAAGACTGAAAACAAGGCCGAAACCAAGGCTGAAACTAAGCCTGAAACCAAGGCTGAAACAGAAGATGGGAAGCCTGCTGCCGAGCCCAGGAAATTGATCGGAGGTTCGATCAAGGAAGAGACAATTTGGGCTTGTACAACCTGCGGATATTGTATAGAGCATTGCCCGTTTTACATCGAGCATACCAGCAAAATTCTTGAGATGCGCCGTTATCTTACCCTGATGCTCAAGTCTTATCCATCGCAATTGAAGGGTTTTTTCAAGAACGTCCAACGCAACTCGAACCCATGGGGGCTCGGTTGGCAGCACCGCGGTGATTGGGCTTCCGCCCGAAAGATTCGCACCTTTGGGGAATCCGAGGATATCGAATGGCTTTTTTACCTCGGATGCGCCGGTTCCTTTGATGCCCGGGGCATTAAGGTCTCTAACGCTCTCTGCGACCTTCTCGATAAAGCCGGGATCTCCTACGGAATCCTGGGAAAAGCCGAAAAATGCTGCGGCGAAACCGCCCGGCGCGTGGGGGAGGAAGGCCTTTTCCAGGCATCCGTCGAGACCAACGTCGAGATGTTCAAGGATTTGAACGTCAAGAAGATCATCACGCTTTGCCCGCACTGCTTCAACACTTTGAAGAACGAGTATCCTGCCTTCGGAGGAAACTACGAGGTCGTTCACCATTCCGAACTTCTTTTGAAACTCATTAATGATGGGAAGTTGAAGCCGACCAAAACTTCTTCCGTGGCTGTCGCCTTCCACGATTCATGCTATCTCGGCAGATACAACAATATCTACGATTCACCACGAAGGTTGATCGCATCTGCAACTGGGAAACCCGCATTAGAGATGCCGCGGAACCGCGACCGGAGTTTTTGTTGCGGAGCCGGCGGTGGCCGTATGTGGATGGAAGAGACCGAAGGCAAGAAGATCAACGATTTGAGGGCGGCTGAAGCCATCGGTACCGGGGCTGAATGCATCGTATCTGCTTGTCCCTACTGCCTGACGATGATTTCCGATGGGGTCAAAGCTGCCAACCGCGACGACGTGACCGCGAAGGACATCGCTGAAATTCTGAACGAGAGCCTTTGACC
>MNYA01000440.1:4809-10314 GCA_001872985.1 bacterium CG2_30_54_10
GCTTGGGGTCGGGCTTGGGGTCGGGCTTGGCAAAGGCAAGCCGCAGGAACTTATTCCGCGTCACGAAGTATCATCTCAATAACTCGCGGAAACTTTGAAAGCACCGGAATGCCGGAATGCCGGAATGCCGGAAGGCCCCCCTCTTTATTGAGAAGAAACGTTTTTACCGGTTATTTCATTTGCGAATGGACGAAATCAAGAAGTTGTTTGAATAACTGCTGGGATAATTCAGGGAGTTCATGAGTTTCTGAAAGGCGGTACGCTTCTTCAGCTATTGGCAGGGCTTCCCGCGGACGGCGCAGATCCAGGATAAGAAGAAGCGCCTGATTGAGAAGGCATTCCAGAAGAGCCGATTTGTTTTCCTGCTTGCGCTGAATCTTTTCCTCAACTTTGAAAAGCTGTATGGCCCACTCGCAATCACCGAGTTCACGGAGAATGAGCGCCTGTCCGGCCAGGCTGTTCGCAAGTTCGGTCGGCATGTCGAGTTCGCGGCACAGTCGCTCCTGGTGACGGAGTTTGTCCAGGGAGGCTTGAGGATTTCCAGGGTCATGGACGAATGCGATCTTTTCGGCCATCTGCGTTTGAAAATTCTTCCAATCATCAGGATTGACCCTCTGTTGGTTAGGGTTTCCGGGGTGCTGAACCGAGGCGAGAACGGCCTGGATCTGGGTGGAAAGCGAATTCAAGCCGTGGCTTCGGGCAAGCCGATAGGCCTGGTTGACGAGTTGCATAGCCTCATTCGTTCGATCGAACTTCTTTGCCATGACCTCCGCCTGGTTGGCCATGGCTCTTGCGAGCCCTGCTTTCAAGCCCAGTTCCTGGCAGATCATTTCCTGCTCTTTCAACAAAGCAAGCGCGCCGTCGAGGTCCCCCCGCTTATGGAGAATCAAAGCCTGCTGACCGATCGCAGCCTGGAGGCCGGCCTTGATACCGAGCTCACGGCAGATCATCTCTTGTTCCTTGAGCAGCAACATGGCTCGATCGAGCTCGCCTTTGCCCTGTAAAATCGCGGCTTGATACTCCAGCGCACGTTGCAGCCCGGATTTATAATCCAATCCGCGGCAAATCGTTTCGACTTCTTTTAGAAGGGCCATCGCACGATCGGTCTCGCCCCGGGAACGGAAAATCACCGATTGACTGCAGAGCACCCTTTGCAAACCCTCTTTGTGGCCAAGGTCGCGGCAGATTTTTTCGCCCTCCTTGAGCTTAGCCATCGCAATGTCGAAATCACCTGAAGCTTGAAGAATCGCCGATTGACCGCAGAGGGAAACCTGCAGACCCTCTTTGTAGCCTGATTCTCGGCAGATCTTTTCCTGCTCCTGGAAAAGGGCCATCGATCGGAGCAGATCGCCTCGATTCCGGTGGATGACGGCCTGGCTGCCAAGCGATGCCTGCAAGCCTTCACGATATCCGGCCTGTCGGCAGAGTTCTTCTTGCTTGCGAAACAAAACCATTGCGCCATCCAGGTCGCCGCGGATAAGAAGAATTATTCCCTGGTTGTATTGGGAAATCTGCAAGCCATCCTTCAGCCCCATCTCCAGGCAGATCGTCTCCTGTTCCTTGAGGAGCTCCCCCGCGTGTTTCCAGTCCCCGCGAGTTCGGCAGATGATCGCCTGACCGCCGAGAGCTTGCTGCAAGCGGTCACGGAGCCCAAGCTCGCGGCAGATACGCTCCTGCTCCTTGAATAGGGAAACAGCTCCCTCGACGTCTCCACGGAAATACAAAATGTGGGCCTGATTTCCAAGAGCGGCCTGCAACCCAAGCCTGATGCCAAGTTGGCGGCAGATTTGCTCCTGCTCCTTCAGTAGGGCGAGAGCGCCGTCGAGATCGCCACGGGCTTTGAGTACCGTGGCCAGGTGTTCGAGTGTTCGCTGCAAGCCCGAGCGGAGGCCGATTTCCCGGCAGATTTTCTCGGCCTCACGCAATCTGGCGAGCGCCCCGTCAAGATCGCCCTGGTTCTGCATTATCAGCGCCTGCGTGCAAAGAACCCTCTGCAAGCCTTCCCGGAACATCATTTCCCGGCATATCTTCTCGGCGTTGCGGGTCATTTCCAGGGCTTCCTTAAGGCGGCCCCGGTCCTTCAGTATCGTCGCCTGACCCCCGAGCGCGACCTGAAGACCTTCTTTGTTCCCGATCATGCGGCAGATACGTTCCTGTTCACCGAAAAGCCGCGCCGCCTCGTCGAGGCTTCCGCGGGACCGATACAATGAAGCTTGTGCGCCAAGAGTAATTTGGATGCCAACGGAATCCTGGATTTCTCCGAAAATAGCCTCCGCTTGCTGAAAAAGGGCCAGAGCCCCTGAAAGATCTCCCCGTAATCTGAGAATCCCCGCTTGCAACGAAAGGCAATTTCCGAGGCTTCGCCGGAACCCCGGATGACGACAGATGTTCTCACACTCCAAAAGAAGTTTCAGCGCCCGATCGAGTTCACCCCACGCACGCAATGTCATTGCCTGTCCAAGAAACGATTCAGCCAGGCTTTCCATGCGTCCGAGCGAACGACAAACACGCTCCTGTTGCCGGAATACATCCATTGCTCCGGAAAGGTTCGCCTGAGCGTAGAGGGCGGTTCCGCATGCGCACAGACACCGCTCCAGGCCGAATCCGTCATTGGTTTCCCTGAACATCTCGAGGCTGTGGCGGAACTGAACCCGGGCCTGTTCCCAATCACCACGCGAATGCGTGATGATCGCCAGATGCAATAGGCTCCAGGCAAGTCCGACGCGGTCTCCCGAATCGCGGCACTGCTTCTCAATTTCAAGCAGAATCGGAAAAGCCTCAGCGAATTCCCCCTGCTGGAACAGGTTCCGGGCCAGAGCCTCCTCGGCGTGGAAGGTTTCAACCGGCTGCTTCCTGGTTTTCAAATAATCCACGAATCGCCGTTCGAGGTCAAGAGCCTTCTCTGTTAGACCATATTCACGAAGAAACGCCGCCAATGCTGGAAGATGCGAAAGATGCCGCTCTGGCTCGAGAATAAAACGCGAATAAGCTTCGAGTACGCGAAACGAGCTGTTCTGCTCGATGAGCGCCCAATATCGTGAGGCTTCCAGATGATCCGTGAGAACCAATTCGGAAAATGTCTCGACGTCGGAAAGCCAACGCGCAAGCGTTTCCCACGATTTCATGGCGGAAAGCTGCCAGCCGTATTCCTCAATGTGCCGCGCCCCGGTTTCAGATCGGCGGAAAAACCCCGCCAAGCGCTCGCGAACGGAAAGAATATGTTGCTCCGAAAACACAAACCGTTTCTCGACCGCTGCGGCGAATGCTTCGTGGGCGAAGGTCAGATAACCTCCCTGGACGATCATTATCGGCTTCAAGGCCCGCCGCAAGGGGGCCCATACTGCGAACGGAAGAGGCTTCCCAGGCTCCCCAGCCTTTTCTGGCTCACCGAGGAGCTCTAGAACCTCATTCTCAGCCAGTCCGTTTCTGGAATAAGCGATCAACGATAGTAAATCGCGAACGATCCGCGGCCCCTGGCTGGAAAAAACCTCCTCGAGACGTCCGAAGACGATTTCACAAAGATCCGAGGGGGTCATTCCTTCGGTAATCTCGAATTGAAATCGCGGCGTCTCCAAAGACTTTTTCGGGAACATTCCGAGTGACCGGGCGGCGCAGCTCAGGAAAAGCGGGTTCCCCGATGCTGCCTCACCCATGATTCGGTCGGTTCTTGTGGGATAGACGTCAACACCTACTGCGGCGGCTTGGATCTCGAAAAGTTTCTGCCTATCTCTACGATCGAGCGGTGGAAGGCTGAAAGTGGGGCATCCCATGCGAACCAGACATTCCAACCCGGGGCTATCGGTCTGTCCGGAAAGAATCAACCAGACCCTGTCAGGGAGCGTTGTTTCCAGCCAAGCGGGGAGGGCGCCTTTCCTCTCACTTTCCAGAAGGTGCAGGCCGTCGAGGACGATGATCGTACGCCCCCACGGGGAAGCCATTTGGAGCCACTCAAAGACCGATTGCCGAAGACCTTCCTCGGTTGTCGGAACAGGAACCGGAATTTCCGCGTTCCGTTGGATCTTATTGATCAAACGTCTGTAAATGACCGTGTCACGTGCGGACTCTGCCGAGGCTTCGAGATGATGAACCATGACAAGGTCTTCCGGATGGAGGCGCTTGTGATGGTCGGCCCAATTTGCCAGGAGAGCGGATTTACCGCTTCCAAGTGGGCCGGTGATTAGAAGTGGCAGCTTCGGTTTCTGCGCGAGATACTCATCAAGGAATTTGAACGCGCCGGGCCGGGGAAGGAAAACATCCCGAAGTGCCGTGGCAAAGGCTTCCTGAAGAAAACGGATCCGGCTTGAAGGGGTCGGTTCGGTTCTGCCGGAAACCAATTCCATGGTTTTTTGGAGGTCAGCGAAAACCCTGTCACCGAGGTCTGCCGCGGTTTTCAGATTTTCGCAAAATGGAAAGCCCGCTTTTTTGACTTTGGAGCGCAGATTCGCGTGAGAAGCGGAAACTCCGCCGGAACCCACATCAGTTTCCCCGGCGAGGTCGTAGAAGAAAACACCAGCCTGGGTGCTGGAAGCCCTGAATGCGCCGGCCTCTGCTTCAACATCGGCGATGGGTTTGTTTCGGAACTTGGCAAGCCACGAGTTTTCGGCGACCAGCTCGCCATGAAGTTCGCTTTGAAGAACCTGGGCGCTTCGGCCGAGAATTCCGATAAAATATGGGTGGCAAAGCTTGATTTCTTCCAAGCGCCATTTTAGCTGGGGCTGGGAGTCCGAAATGCAACCTTCGGAAAAATCGACGAGCAGAACGGACAAGCCTCGCCGCTCGAACTTTCGCCTAAGCAGAGGGATCACTCGATTCCTGATCTCGGCTCGAACCTCGGCCAGTTCTTCTCCGGGTGCGGAGAGAAAAATCCTGATTTGGCGAGTTGGAAGGGCTGGTTCCTGAACCGGCTTTGCTAGCATTTTCTTTTATAACCTGAATCGTGCAAGTATCCAAAAATGCATTGAAAACAAGCTTTTCCTTTCGATTTTCTGCATTCTCCGTGTGCTGAAAAAAAGTAACTTCTCAATAAAGGGGGGCCCGCGCTCCCCTTCGCCTCGCGAAGTAAATTCGCGAGGGTCATTCCCTTCAGTCGGGCGCGTTACGCCCTCCGAAAATCCTTTTGCGCTTCTGAAAAACATCCGGTTATTCGTAGTCCAAACGGTGCTACCAAAGGAATTCAAGTTACCACAAAGGAACCCAAGAGACCACAGAGTTCACTATTTTATTTGTGAGACTTTTCAAAGTGGGTGGCACGCGCATTCTTTCGACACGTGAAGTGAATTCGGTTGTCTCATTCCGCTTCCAAAGTCCGTGCCTAATCCGCCTTCTGTAGGGGCGGGTTTAAAACCCGCCCCTACATGTATTTTGCGCCAACGAAACAGATGTGATTGGTAACTTCTCAAAAAAGGGGGGCACGCGCCCCCCTTCGTCTCGCGAAGTGAATTCGCGAGGCTCATCCCCCGCGGTCGGGCGCTTTGCGCCCCCCGTTTTCTTTCGTGATTCCCCCCG